>JAFEEZ010000142.1 GCA_018240825.1 Pseudomonadota bacterium
GCCGCCGAGAAGCGCTTCGTCGCGGCGAGCGATGTGCTCTCAACCTTGACCGATGACGAGCTCGATGCCCTCACACCCATGAACGCGTACCGCGCGCGTGTGCTTCGGGCGTGGTCGCTCGTCGCGGCTGACCGGTCGGCGCACGACGCCCTGCACGACCTCGCCGTCGCGGAGCAGAGCAAGGCGCCCGACCCTGCGGTGCGCGGGTACGCGGCCTTGGCGCAGGGGCAGGCGTCCCAGCGTGCCGCGCCGAAGGATCAGCGCATGTCGATCCCGGGGCTGCTTTCGATCGACCGCGCCCAGTTGGCCTCGACCCCACAGGGAATCGCGACACTCGGTTGGCGGGGTGCGGTCATGGCGCTGACCGGGATGCCGAACGAGGCGATCGGCGACCTCAGCCTGCTGACGACGCGATTCACTCAGGGACAGCTCGATTTCAGCGACGGCATGTTCCACGGGTTGCAGGGCTTCGCGCACTTCGTGAACGGCGAATGGTCACGGACCGCGATGATGATCGGTCTCTCGCGTGCCGGGAGATTGCGCAATGCCGCCCCGCTGGTCGCGTCGATCGAACCTCTCGCGGGTGTGGTGGCGGGCGATGCCGAACGCACCCGGGCGGCCCTCGAGGTGGGGCGTCGCATCCGGATCGAGGGACCCCAGCCCGCCGCTGTCCATGCGGGCGACATCGTCGACGTCTTCGCGCTGTCGTTCGTGGGCACCGAGCCGGAACGGCAGAGCTGGCTCGAAGGGCGCATCCGCGACCTGGGGTCGCCCGATTCATGGGTCGAGGAGCAGGTGCCGCACCTGTGGTATGTCGCGCAGGCGCTCGGTGCACAGTGGGCGGGACAGCCCGCGGCGGCTTCGCAGTGGGCGCAGCTCCTGCGCACGGTCGATCCGCCGCCGTGGTCGAGCCCCGTCGCCGACTGGCTCGAGAGCCGGACCGAGCGGTCATCGGATGCCACTGCCCGCCTGTTGCAGGTGGCGGATGCCGGCATCCCGCAGCTGGCCGTCGTGAACGCCCTGGTGCTCTTCGATGCAGCCCAGCGGGTGCCGAAGGACGCGCCTCGCGTGCACGCGGCGGCATCGGCTCTGCGCGCGCTGGGAGCGGAGGCACTGGCGGCGCGGCTTCCGGAGGTCGCGACGACGAGGGGGGCGGAGGTGCCCTCGGTGTTCGCCGATCTGAGTGAGCGTGAGCGCGAGGTGGCTGCGCTCGTGCTGGAGGGCCTCAGCTACGAACAGGCAGCGAAGGAGCTCTTCATCACACGGTCGACCGTGTCGTTCCACCTGTCCCGGGTCTACGCGAAGACCGGCACCACGTCGCGCCACGAGCTCATCGCAGCGGCGCGCCGAACCGGCGCGTGACGGGCCGATCCCGTCAGAACTGTCCACTTCGCACAGTCCATGTCCGGCGCGCCCGAAGGAGGCTGGTTCCACCACTTCCAGACAGGGGATTCGGCCATGGCTGCGCATCACGACACGTCCGTCCACTTCTCTCCCAATGGCGACGAGGACTTCGAGATCCGCAGCGCGATCGGTGTCGGTACCGGCATCGGCGAGATCCTCGCGGCGACGAAAGGGCTGCGCGGAAGCGACCACGAAGGATGGTTCACTGCCTGGCACGACCTCGCCGAACGTACGCTCGGTATCGCGGATGCGGCGGCAGCCGCCGGCCATCGGGTGAGCGCCGCCGACGCCTATCTGCGCGCTTCGGGCTACTACGGTGTTGCGCTGAACGCCATGAGCGCTCTCGAGGATGCCTCGGGTCTTGCCGCACTGTTCGGCAAGGGGCGCGCCGCGTGGGACGCGTTCGTGGCGCACGGGCCGACTCGCGCCGAGCGCATCGACATCCCCTATGGGGTCAGCTCGCTGCCCGGCTACTTCTTCCGTCCTGCGAAAGGCCTTGCGACCGGGCGCACGCTCGTGGTCGCCAACGGCAGCGACGGGGCGTTGGCCAGTCTGTGGGCCATGGCCGCAGATCCCGCGCTTGCCCGCGGCTACAACGTGCTCCTCTTTGACGGCCCGGGTCAGCAGTCGCAGCTGTTCGAGCGGAACGTGCCGTTCCGGCCTGACTGGGAGGCCGTACTGACGCCGGTGTATGACGATGTCTCCCGTCGGCACGACGTCGACCCGGCACGGATCGGGCTCTACGGCATCAGCCAGGGCGGCTACTGGGTGGCGCGTGCTCTCGCGTTCGAGCACCGTTACGCGGCCGCGATCGTCGATCCCGGAGTCGTCGACGTGTCGTCGTCGTGGACACGCCACATACCGGGGTCCCTCCTGAAGCTCCTCGACGCCGGTCAGAACGAGAAGTTCGACAAGGAGATGCGATTGGGGATGGCGTTCTCGGGGGCAACCGCGCGCACGTGGCAGTTCCGTGCCCGCCCCTACGGTGCGGCAGGCTACGCCGAGACGATCGAGGCGGTGCGCACCTACACCGTCGCAGACCTCGCCTCACGCATCATGACGCCACTGCTGATCACCTCACCGGAGGGAGAACAGTTCTGGCCCGGTCAATCCGAGCAACTCGCATCGCTGACGCCGAACGTGTCGATCCTCGTGCCGTTCACGGCCGCCGAAGGCGCCGATGGGCACTGCCAGCCGCTCGCGCGCGACCTCACTGCGCAGCGTGTCTTTGACTGGATGGACGACATGCTCAGTGCCTGACGTCTCTATTGCTCGCTGAAAGGTCCGCCCAGTCAGCGCAGATCGCGTTCGCTTTCGCGCGATCGACTGCCCCGCATCAACGACTGAGCACATAGAGACTGTGCGGGAGGGCGCGGCTCGCAAGATCCGCTGAATGTCCCGGAATGCTGCAGTATGCAGGGTCCGTCGCACCCAGGTCTAGTCGAGGTCATCGGATCCACGGTCAACGTCGTCTTGGGGCTCTGTCGGTTCAACCTGCAAGGGAGGCAGCCTCTCCAAGTCGCATTGTGGTCAGCGGCGGAGGGATCTACGACTGGCTCCACCTCTCGCGGAGTGCACGGGATGGGGTACTTGGCATTCGCAGACACCTGATGAACGCGAGGTTGAACATCGACGCGATGAGCTCACCAGCAGGTGTCGCGCGCGCCGTCTACGACGGCTTTGTCGCGAGGGACCATGAGGTGCTTGTTGACGAGACAACGCGTGCAGTTGGAGCAGACCGTCTACCCTGCAGCACCGCTGATTGGCGTAACGCGGTCGCGAAGCATCCGGCGTAGTGCTTCGCTCGCTTGGCACGGCAGTACCCCGTTGCCGAGTGCGGTGAGCTGTTCGAGGTGAGAAAGCCTGCGCTCGCCGTCCGTCACCCAACCGGCGTCGAGCCCCATTAGCCATTTGGCGAACGCTGGCGCAGGGCGTAGACCAGCCTTCTTCGTCAGCGTGGCTGGCGCAGGAGCGGGACGTCCGGTGATGCGCTCCCATTGGGCTATTGCGGGGGCATATCGTCCCCCGCGTCGAAGAACTCCTCGATCAGTGCGAACGTTGTCGCCGCTGAGGAACGCGGTCGTCTGGTCACGAGCTCTGCCACCTGATGGCTGAGCGTGATCGTCCCGCGTCGGGCGCGCAGTCGTGCGATGAACTCGTTGCCCCGTTGTGACTCGGATGCCAGCGGTGTTCGGAAGAATGCGCCGGGCGAGCATGAACACGCGGAACCTGGGGTGCGGTGCGCCGATTGCGGAAGTGGGTAGGCCGAGCCATTGCGCGTCATACCCGAGGTCGGCCAGGTCTCCGAGAACGGCGCCAAGTGCCCGTAGAGATCGGGCTGGCTGGTCTCCCAGACCCCACGGGTCGGGTTCCAAACCGCGAACGGTTGCACCGCTGGGGGTTGCGGGTTCGGGGTTGCGTCGGTCATCGTCGTCTCCTTCAAGGGTTGCGCGGATCGCGGGTGCGGTGAGCAGCCCCCGGACGTTCTCGATCACCACGTACTCGGGTTGCAGGGCGTCGATCGCCCGGGCCATGTGCGCCCAGAGCCCGGAGCGGGTGCCGGGTTTCAGGCCGGCCATCTTCCCGACCGTGGAGACGTCCTGGCAGGGGAACCCTCCGCAGAGCACATCGACTGGCTCGACTGCGTTCCAGTCGATGGTGGTGATGTCTCCGAGGTTCGGAGCGTCGGGCCAGTGGTGGGCGAAGACGCGGGCGACGGGCTCGTTGA
>JAFEEZ010000143.1 GCA_018240825.1 Pseudomonadota bacterium
ATTGATCGAGGTTTGTCGAACTCACGTCCAGCACGGACCGTCGCATCACGCGGGACCCAAACCTTTTTCGGTCAGCCAGGCGTTATTGTAGAGCGTCGAAAGGTAGCGGAATCCGGTATCGCACAGGATCGTTGCGACGCGGCTACCCTGGCCCAGTTCCTTCGCCAGACGCACAGCGCCCGCCACGTTGATCCCGGATGACAGACCGAGGCACAACCCCTCCTCGTCGAGCAATCGCCGCACCCATTCATAGCCCTCGGCATCGGAAATCCGGAATTGCGTATCTATCGGCGCGCCTTCCAGATTGGCGGTGATCCGGCCCTGCCCGATCCCCTCGGCGACTGAGGATCCTTCCGAGCGCAGTTCGCCGCAGGCGTAATATTCGTAAAGCGCCGCGCCGTGCGGATCGCTGAGCGCGATGCACACCTTCTCGTCCTTGGCCTTGAGTCCGAGCGCGACCCCGCCGAGCGTTCCACCGGTCCCCACCGAGCACGTGAACCCGTCGATCCGCCCCTCCATCTGCGCCCAAATCTCTTCGGCGGTGCCGACGATGTGCGCCTTCCGATTGGCGACATTGTCGAACTGGTTCGCCCAGATTGCGTTGGGCGTCTCCTCGGCGATTCGTCGGCTCGTATGCACGAAATGCGCGCAATTGGCGTAAGGCGCGGCAGGCACCAGCACCAGTTCGGCCCCAAGCGCACGCAGCGTGTCCATTTTCTCGCGACTTTGCGTCTCGGGCATGACGATGATCGTCTTGTATCCCTTGGCGTTGGCGACCAGCGCCAGGCCGATTCCCGTATTCCCCGCCGTTCCTTCGACGATCGTCCCGCCCGGCTGAAGCACGCCCCGCTGCTCCGCGTCCTCCACGATGAACAGCGCCGCGCGATCCTTCACGCTGGCGCCCGGATTGGCGAACTCGCATTTTCCGAAAATCTCGGCCCCCGCCGTTTCGCTCGGCCCCTTGAGCCGGACCAGCGGTGTGTTGCCGATGAGCGATAGCGTGTCGGGAACGATGGTCATGCGCGATAGATGGCGTGCGGGCGCGTCCGGGGCAAGCAAGACGCGCTGTTCGCCACGCAGGTAAAGCTTCAGTGGAAGACCGGCATCGCCTTCAGCCAGTCGACGCCCATCGCGCGTAACTCGCGGCGGATCGGCCTCACCGCCATGTCGTCGCCGGGCGCCGCGTGAATTGCGGCGAGCAAACGATGGAGCGTCACCGCGATTGCCTCGGCACGGGCGATGATCTCATGATCGACATGTTCCTCGCGCATCGCGTCGAGCGCGCGATGGAGCTGCGCGACGTTGCCCGGCGGCAGGGCCCCTTGCGCGAAATACGCCTCATCGACCGAGTCGAACACGGCCTTGCGCCACCCGCCCGGTTCGCCAGCAATGCGGTCGACATGATGCACGATCAGGCCCCTTCCGGCCCTATTTCGCGCGAACATGCCTAACAGGCGGTTAACCTGGATCAAGTTCGCGGTTAGTGTGCCGTCGTGGCGTTGTCGGCGACGGCCGCCCCCGAATCGATCGTTTCCAGCGTATCGTTCGTCGTCAGCGTGTTGCCGGTCACAGGGGCCGGGGTTGGCGTCGGCTCGGCGGCGTGCGCGACGACCTCGCCGACCGCGGTGGTCTTGATCGACCCGGCGGAGTTCTCGCCGACCGCGTCCTGACCGCCGCCGCATCCGGATAACGCCATCAGCGCGACGCCCGCCATCAGCCAAGTCCTCATGCCAGCCCTCCCTGATTGGGATGATCGTCACCCGATCGCTCGGCGCGGTCAAGACGGCGGCCGCCGACAACGCTAAAGATTGCGCGATGGAACTCAAGCGATCCTTCCCGCCCGTCGTCGACGCGCGCACTCGGTTGCTGATCTGCGGCAGCTTGCCGGGGGACCGCAGCCTCGCGGCGCAGCGCTATTACGCGCACCCGCAAAATCAGTTCTGGCGTCTGTTGTCGCCGGTCGCCGGCGTCGATCTGGCTACGCTCGACTATGAAGCGCGTTTGGCGGCGTTGCTCGGCGCGCGGATCGGATTGTGGGATGTCGTCGCCAGCGCGATGCGTCGCGGCAGCAGCGACGCGGCGATCCGCGATCATGCGGGGAACGATTTGCTCTCGCTCGCTGCAACGCTGCCCGGCCTGCGGGCAATCGCGTTCAACGGCGCCGCCGCGTGGCGGCTGGGAAGGCGCCAGACGGCCGCAGACGGCCGCTATACCCTCATCGCCCTCCCCTCAAGCAGCCCGCTCCACACGATCGGAATCGCCGCGAAGCAAGCGGCGTGGAGCGACCTGCGATCCGTGGTTACCTGCGCCCGCTCAGCGCCTTGAACACTTCGCGCGGGCCTGCCGACAGCGACGCGGCGATGATGAACCCCGCCGCCAAAGGCAGGATCGCGACAAACAGGATGGGGTTGGAAGGCCAGACTTTCCGGGGCGGATCGGGATACATTCGCCGATCCTAGCATAAACCCTGTCCACATTGACACCGTTCTGCCAATGTTCTCCGCGATGGCCGATTCGCTTGCCATTGACCGGGCGCCGATCGGCGCGCAACTGACGCTGCCGCCGCGCCCCCTGCGCTGGCTGTTCCTCGACCTCAATTCCTATTTCGCCAGCGTAGAGCAGCAACTCGATTGGAGGTTGCGCGGCAAGCCGGTGATCGTCGCGCCGGTCGGTTCGGACACCACCGTCGCGATCGCGGCCTCGGTCGAGGCGAGGAAATACGGCATCTCGACCGGTACGCCGGTATGGGAGGCGAAACGCCGCTGTCGCGAGTTGCTGATCGCCCCCGCGCAGCATCAACGCTATGTCGAGTTCCACGACGCGATCATCGCCGAGATCTGGAAGCACATTCCGGTAACACGCATTTGTTCGATCGACGAAGTCGCCTGCCGATTGCTCGACAACGAGAACGATCGCGCCGCCGCGGTCGCGCTCGCTCACCGCATAAAGGCCGGCATCCTCGCCAATGTCGGCGAATGCCTGACCTCCTCGATCGGGATCGCCCCTAACCGCCTGCTCGCGAAGCTGGCGTCGGACATGCAGAAACCCGACGGCCTCATCGTGCTCGACGCCGCCGAATTGCCGCATCGCCTGTTCGATCTCAAGCTGCGTGACATTGCCGGAATTGGCGCCAACATGGAGCGGCGGCTGGCGCGCGGCGGAATCAACGACATTCGCGACCTGTGCGAACGCCGCCCGCGCGACGCCGGGAACGCATGGGGCGGAGTCAATGGCGACCGCTTGTGGTACCTGCTCCACGGCGTCGATCTGCCCGACAAGCCGACCCGAACGCGCTCGATCGGGCACAGCCATGTCCTGTCGCCCAGCAAGCGCGGGCTGGAGCTGGCGCGTCTCACCGCCCGCCGGTTGGCGCTCAAGGCCGCGAGCCGGCTGCGGCGCAAAGGCTATGTCAGCCGCCTCCTGGTGCTCCACGTCCGCTTCGAAGCGGACAAGACCGTCTGGCGATGCAGTCGCAAGCTTGAAGCGACACAGGACAGCTTCAAGGTGCTCGCTGCTTTGGAGTCGCTGTTCTCGCGGCTCGCCGAGGAAGGGAAGAACCGCCACGGCAGCTTGCGCGTTCGGATGGTCGGTGTGACGCTCAACGAAGTAGCGCCGGTCGCCGGCGAGCAGGGCTCGCTATTCGCGCATCTCGACCCCGACGACCCGCTTGCGCGCGAAACGCGTGGCCTTGCGCTCAGCCGCGCGATGGATCGGCTCAACGAAAAATTCGGACGCCATGCTGTCTCGCTCGGCCCGTTCCACGGCGGGCGGATCGACCGCGTCGGCGCGGCGATCGCGTTCGGGCGCATACCCGATGCGCACGAGTTCCACGAATAAAACGGTCTGGCCATGCTGCATTGCGACATCAGCCTTGACCTGCGCGGCCCCCATGCGCAAAGCGTGGAACCCTATGAAGAGCCTTCTCCCCGCAACCGCCGTCGCGCTGCTGGCGCTCACGGCCTGTCAGCAAAAGTCCGAGACCACCACCACGGTCACGAACACGGCCGCGGTCGAAAACACGACCACCGTCGCCAAGACGCCGATCGAATTGCCGCCGGCGATCAAGAGCGAAGGGTCGTATCGCTGCCACGGCGACAACAGCCTGGTGAAGGTCACGTTCTTCGAAGCGAAGAAGGACGGAACGCTGACCGCGTCGGTCATGTCGCCGCCCGACGCTCCTCCGGTGCACCTGAGCGGCGCCGCCGGCCAGCCGATGACCGCCGATGGCGGCTGGGCGCTGTCGGGCAGCGACAAGTCGTTCGACCTGACGCAGCCGGGCAAACCCAAGCAGAATTGCAGCAAGTAACGATCGGCGCGGCCCGCGGCGACGCGGGCCGTTGCTTACTCGCGCCGCCGCGGGCAGTTTGGCCAGAGCCATGGCCGCCATCGCGATCTACAGCCTGAAGGGGGGCGTCGGAAAAACGACGCTCGCGGTCAACCTCGCCTGGACCGCAGCCTCACAATCGTCGCGCCGAACCTTGCTCTGGGACCTGGACCCGCAGGCGGCGAGCAGCTTTCTCCTCACGGACAGGAAACCGAAGGGCGACGCGCTCTCCGTCTTCTCGAAGGACATTGCGCCCGAAAAGCTGATCCGCCGCACCGCGACGCCGCGGCTGGACCTGATCCCCGCCGACGCGAGCTTGCGCGATCTCGATCTGCTTTTCCACCGTCTCGACAAGAAAAGGCGCCTCGCGAAGCTGCTCGAGCGGCTGTCCAGGGAATATGACCGCATCCTGTTCGATTGCCCGCCCGGACTCACCGAGACCAACAAGCAAGCGATGCGCGCCGCTGATCTGATCGTGGCGCCGGTGATCCCCTCGCCGCTGTCGCAGCGCGCGTTCGAGGAGCTGATCGGCTATCTCGGGACGATCAGGCGCGTACTCCCCGTCCACGTGATGGTCGACCGCCGCCGCCGCCTCCACACCGACAGCGTCGCAGCGAATCCGGGCTGGCCCGCGATCCCGATGGCGAGCGCGGTCGAACAGATGAGCGTGCGTCGCGCGCCGATCGGCGAGTTCGCCGCGCACTCCCCG
>JAFEEZ010000144.1 GCA_018240825.1 Pseudomonadota bacterium
GGACCAGGCGCGCAACCTCGCCGCGAACGGGCTGCCCGGACGGATCGGCGAACCGCCCCAGTGATCGGGCACGACCAGCATCGCGAAACGCGGATCGGCCATGTCCCGCGCGACCAGCCCTGCCAACCGATCGATCTCACCTTCGAACTTGGGCGCGACGTCATGAATTGAAACGAGCAGCGAGGGACCGGAAGGAGTCATGGCGATGGGTGTTTACTCGATGGCGCACCGGCGGGTGCCGTTAGGCCCGCCGCGGCCTCACTGCAAGCGCGTCGCGGCGGAGGGTTAACGCAGCGCCGGCGTCTTCTGTTGCAAAGCGGCGTATGCTGGGCTATCGGCTCCGCCTTCCAAAGCATTGCGATGGGAAACCGCGGGAGCCCGAGGATCAAATCCGGGGCGCTTGGACCGCTAAACTTGAAACCGGGTATGGCGCTTCGCCGCGAAACCCCGTCAACAGAGTGAGGTACGCCAGTCATGGCAAAGAAGATTACCGGCTATATCAAGCTACAGGTGCCCGCTGGCGCCGCCAATCCGTCGCCGCCGATCGGCCCGGCGCTGGGGCAGCGCGGCGTCAACATCATGGAGTTCTGCAAGGCGTTCAACGCCGCGACGGGCGACATGGAAAAAGGCGCGCCGATCCCGACCGTGATCACCGTCTATGCGGACCGCTCGTTCTCGTTCGAGACCAAGACGCCGCCCGCGACCTTCCTGATCAAGAAGGCGGCGAACCTGAAGTCCGGTTCGAAGGAGCCGGGCAAGGTTTCCGCGGGCAAGATCAAGCGCAGCGCACTGACCGCGATCGCGGAGACGAAGATGAAGGATTTGAACGCCAACGACATGGAAGCGGCGACCCGCATCATCGAAGGCTCCGCCCGCGCGATGGGCCTCGAAGTGGTGGAGGGCTGAAGACATGGCGTTCATCAGCAAGAAGCAGAAGGCTCTCACGGTCGACCGCGAGAAACTCCACGGTGTGGACGAAGCGATTTCGCTCGCCAAGGCCAACGCCACCGCGAAGTTCGACGAAACGATCGAAGTCGCGCTCAACCTCGGCGTCGATCCGCGCCACGCCGACCAGATGGTCCGCGGCGTAGTCACCCTGCCAAAGGGCACCGGCAAGACCGTCCGCGTCGGCGTGTTCGCCAAAGGCGCCAAGGCCGATGAGGCCAAGGCCGCTGGCGCCGACGTGGTCGGCGCGGAGGACCTGATGGAAATCGTCCAGGGCGGCACGATCGATTTCGACCGCTGCATCGCGACCCCCGACATGATGGGCGTCGTCGGCCGTCTCGGCAAGGTGCTGGGCCCCAAGGGTCTGATGCCCAACCCGAAGCTCGGCACGGTGACGATGGACGTCGCCGCAGCCGTCAAGGCGGCCAAGGGCGGCCAGATCGAATATCGCGTCGAAAAGGCCGGGATCATTCATTCGGGAATCGGCAAGGCCAGCTTCCCGGCGGAAGACCTGCGCGCCAATTTCGACGCTTTGCTCGACGCCGTGGTCAAGGCCAAACCGGCCGGCGCCAAGGGCAAGTATGTCCGTAAGGTCGCCGTCAGCTCGACCATGGGTCCGGGGATCAAGGTAGATACTACCGACGTGAGCGGCGCAGCGTAAGCTGCAACGCGGTGCGCGGGCTTGCTCGCGGACACGGAAGGCCGGCCGGCGCTGGTGAAGCCAGCGTCCGACGTCACGGGATTTACTCCCGTGACGGCCAAGCCGAATTCGAAGGGCCGGGAGGAAACTTCCGGCCCTTTTCTTACCCAACGTCCCTGTGCTCCGGCGAAGGCCGGAGCTCTGGCCGACGCATAGAAAGATTGCCCCCGCTCCGGCCTTCGCCAGAGCGCAGCTGGTTGGCAGCGTAGCCCTTTACCGGTTCGTGAGATTTGCCCGCTAACCCCGTCGCGGGGGTGCGGGACATCATTACCTTTGCGGCGCCGGCGCTGATGCTCGGCATGCTCTACTGTCTATATCGGGCAGTGACGCTGTTCGCCGCGTGGAAGCCGGCGGCCGCCGTGGTGTGGGCGACCGACTATACCGATGCCGAACGGCGCGACGATTTCGGGGGACTTGGCACATTACGCGGCTGGCGAATCACCGACGGGCGCGACCAGCGGCTGATCGAGGAAACGGTCCATTATGAGGACGAGGACGGCGAGCGTCACACCGCAGAGGTCAAGCGCTACGTTCGCGCGGGCTGGCGGCCCGACGGCGCGCACACGATCTGGTACGACAGCGCCGATCCCAGCCGCGCGACAGCGTTCGGGCCGGGTTACTGGTTATTGAGCGCGGCCGCGCTCGGCTTCGCGCTGGTCATGCTGGTGAACGCGGCGATGCGGGGGCACGCCTGACTTTTGCCAAACGCCGCAAAAGCGCGTAGGCGCGCCGGCAATCCCTATTTCCATCCCCGTTCCGGCCCGGCGCATCGCCCCGGGCCGCGGTTCGTTATTTGAATTTGAGACATCATGCCCTTCTCCCACCTCCCCCCCCTTCTGTCCGAGGCGCTGGCCGTAAAGGGCTACGCTGCGCTCACGCCCGTCCAGGCGCAGGTCACCGAGCCCGCTGCGCACGGCCGCGACTTGCTCGTTTCCGCCCGGACCGGGTCGGGCAAGACCGTCGCATTCGGCCTCGCCATGGCTGGCGAATTGCTTGACGATGGCCGTTCGCGCCCGGCCGGCGCACCGCTTGCGCTGGTGATCGCGCCGACGCGCGAGCTCGCGTTGCAGGTCGCGAAGGAATTGTCGTGGCTCTACGCCAAGGCGGGCGCACGGATCGCGACCTGCGTCGGCGGGATGGACGCGAGCCGCGAGCGGCGGTCGCTCTCCCACGGCGCGCACATCGTCGTCGGCACGCCGGGCCGCTTGCGCGACCATAGCGAACGCGGCGCGCTCGACCTTTCCACGCTCAAGGTCGCGGTGCTCGACGAGGCCGACGAGATGCTCGACATGGGGTTCCGCGAGGACCTCGAGACCTTGCTCGACGCGACCCCGCGCGAGCGCCGTACGCTCCTCTTCTCGGCGACGATGCCGCGCCAGATCGTCGCGCTCGCGCGCAAGTACCAGAACGACGCGCTGCGCATCTCGACCATCGGCGAGGATCGCGGGCATGGCGACATCGCTTATCAGGCGATCGCGGTCAGCCCGTCGGACATCGAGCACGCCGTCATCAACCTGCTGCGCTTTCACGAGGCGGAGACGGCATTGCTGTTCTGCGCGACGCGCGACAATGTCCGCCACCTCCATGCCAGCCTTGTCGAGCGCGGGTTCGCCGCGGTCGCGCTGTCGGGCGAGCATAGCCAGCAGGAACGCAACCACGCGCTCCAGGCGATGCGCGACCGGCGCGCGCGCGTCTGCGTCGCGACCGACGTCGCCGCGCGCGGGATCGACTTGCCGACGCTCAGCCTGGTCGTCCACGTCGAGCTCCCGCGCGACGCCGAGACGTTGCAGCACCGTTCCGGCCGCACCGGCCGCGCGGGGAAGAAGGGCACCGCGGTGCTGATCGTCCCCTTCCCGCGGCGCCGCCGCGTCGAGATGATGCTGAAAGGCGCGCGGATCGACTTCGCGTGGATGCCGGTGCCGACCCCCGAGGACATTCGCGCCAAGGATCGCGAGCGGATGCTCGCCGCGATGCTCGCGGAGATCGAGTTCGACGACGACGATCGCGCGCTCGCCGCCGAACTGATGGCGAAGAAATCGGCCGAGGATATCGCCGCCGCGCTCGTCCACGCCCACCGCGCATCGATGCCGCAGCCCGAGGAATTGCTGGCTTCTGCACCCGGCCTCGCGCCTGACAAGCAGCATCATCGCCCGGGCTTCGACGACACGGTCTGGTTCGTGATGAACGTCGGCCGCCGCCAGAATGCCGATCCGCGCTGGCTGCTGCCGCTGATCTGCCGCCGCGGCGGGATTACCAGGAACGAAGTCGGCGCGATCCGCATCCAGGCCAACGAAACGGGTTTCCAGATCCCCCGCGCGATCGCCAACCGCTTCGCCGCCGCGGTGATCAAAAGTGCGACTCAGGACGGCGAAGACGACAGCGGCATCCGCATCCAGCCGGTCGACGGCCCCGCGGCGCCCCAGCGCCCCAAGCTCCACCGCGCCGCCCCTGCCGGCAACGATCAGCGCCCGCCCGCCCCACGCCGCGATGGTCCACCACCGATCCGGCACAAGGGTAAGCCTTTCCGCAAGGGCAATGCAGGCAAGGGCGCGCCTCGCCGGCCCAGCTGAGCATGGCCCGCCGCATCCTGGTCGACGCCGACGCCTGTCCGGTCAAGGACGAGATCTACAAGGTCGCGTGGCGATTGAACGTCCCCGTCACAATCGTCAGCAATTCGCCGATCCGCGTGCCCGCGCATCCGCTGATCGACCGCGTCGTGGTCGGCGACGGCTTCGACGCCGCCGACGACTGGATCGCCGAGCGCGCCGGGCCGGGCGCGGTGGTGGTCACGGCGGACATATTGCTTGCCGACCGTTGCCTGAAAGCGGGCGCGTCGGGCCTCGCGCCAAACGGCAAGCCTTTCACGACAAGCTCGATTGGCGCCGCCATCGCGACCCGCGCAATCATGGCCGACCTGCGCGCCGGCGGCGAACAGATCGGCGGCCCGGCGGCGTTCTCAAGAATCGACCGCTCGCGCTTCCTCCAGGCGCTCGACACGATGCTGACCAAGATCGGCCGCAGCTAGGCCATCACCACAGTTGCGGCTTGGCGATCATCAGCCAGAACGTGGTCATCAGCCCAAGAAACGCTGGCCAGCCAAGGGTGAACCACCACCGCATCGTGCGGAAATAATCGGTCCCGAGCGGCGTACGGGCGTCGCGCGCCGTCTCGGCCAGCCGCGTCGCGCGAATCTGCAAAACGACGACCGGCGCCCAGCAAGCGAACGCGATCACATAGAGCGTCATGGCGACCACCAACCACGGTTCGTTCAGCCGATATCCTGCGACGTGGACGAGGATCAGACCGCTGACCGGCTGGATCACACCGCTCGTGCCGGTAAAGAGCCAGTCCGCTCTCACGACCATCCGCCCGACGCTCGCGATCGTCCCCGGATCGCGCGTCCGGTGCGCTGACCAGAAATACCAGGCCGTGCCCGCGCCGAACCCGAACAGGATCGTCGCGCTGACGATATGCACCCATTTGACGAGCAGAAAGGGGTCCATCAGCGATTGCTCCCGATCGCGCCGCGGACGAGGATCGCGAGCAGGATCGGGACGTTCTTGAGCAACGGGCCGAGCGGGTCGAACCACAGTTGGGGCAGCGCGGCGCCGATCACGATCGAATAGCCCGTCACCACGATCAGCTGCAACCAGGTTGACCAATGGGCTTGCCGATCGGCGAGCAGCGCGACCGCCACGAGCAAGTCGATCACGGTGCCAAGTGCCCGCAACGGCGTCGCCCAATCCGCCGGCAACCTTAAAGCACCAACCAAGGCGATCGTCTGCGCCTGCCCGAACAGCCAGCCGAGCAACGCCGAAGCGATCCACATCGCCGCCAGCCCGGCCGTCAGCGCCGGCGCGAGGAAAAACAGACGCGCATGCCAGCGGTCCTGCACTTGCGCGGGATGCGTCGCCTGCGCTTCGGCGAGAGAGGCGGGGCGAAACCCGATCGCCTGTTCGAACGCGGCGCTGTCGCCGGCATTGCCGGCGCTCATCTGTTTCAAGCTGTTGGTGGCGACGGGGCCGGCGCTGGTCAGGTCGCCGACCCGTCCGAGCAGCGCCATTATCGGCATAGGCACGGCCACGAACCGGGCGCGCCCGAAGCCGAGCCAAATGCGGTAACGGTCGAGCAACGCGCGCAGCGTGAACGTCTCCGGCCCGACGGGCTCGAGCGTCCGGCGGTCGAACGCGGGTTCTTCACATACTACCCGCACCGCGCGGGCAAGATCGCCCACATGGATGGGCGTGAAGGCGAAATGGCCATCGCCGGGCAGGGGGACCGCGATCGGCAACCCCGCCAGCCCACGGATCAGCGAGGTGCCCCCATACGATCCGTCGCCATAGACCAGCGACGGTCGCAGGATGGTCCAGCCGATACCCACCTCACGCAGTTCATTCTCACCGGCCAATTTGGTGCGGGCATAATCGGTCGCGACATCGGCGCGCGCGCTGATCGCGGAGATCAGCACTACGCGCCGCACGCCCGCCGCGGCGCAAGCGGCATGGAGAGCGCGGGGCATATCAACATGAACCGCCGTCATCGCCGACCCGCGTAGCAGACCCGCCGCGTTGACCACGACATGAATTCCCTCGAGCGCCGTGCGCCAGTCATCCGGCGCGCACGCTTTGACGAGATCCATCGCGACGATATCGCACCCGGGCAGTGCAGACGCCACGCCGTCGGCCCGCCGCACGACCGCGCGGACGACATGCCCGTGCCGCACCAACTCGCCGACGATGTGCCGCCCGA
>JAFEEZ010000145.1 GCA_018240825.1 Pseudomonadota bacterium
CGCGCGGCGGCGACCCGGGCGGCCACTTCCGCCGAACCTTCGCTGGGCGGCGGCAGGACGAGGTCGGCGGCGCTGACCGCCTGGACCTCGATATGGAGGTCGATGCGGTCGAGCAGCGGGCCCGACACCTTGGCCTGATAATCCGCTGCGCATTTGGGCGCGCGGGCGCACGCCAGCGACGCGTCGCCGAGATGCCCGCAGCGGCACGGGTTCATCGCCGCGACCAGCTGGACTCGCGCCGGGAACGTGACGTGGGCGTTGGCGCGGGCGACGCTGACGGCGCCGGTCTCGAGCGGCTGGCGGAGCGAATCGAGCACCGCGCGCTGGAATTCGGGGAGTTCGTCGAGGAACAGCACGCCGAGATGCGCGAGGCTGACTTCGCCCGGCCGCACCCGCAGCCCGCCGCCGACCAACGCCGCCATCGACGCCGAATGGTGCGGCGCGCGGTACGGCCGCGTGCGGGTGATCCGCCCGCCCTCCAGCGTTCCAGCGACCGATTGCACCATCGACGCCTCAAGCGCTTCCGCGGCGTCGAGCGGCGGCAGGATGCCCGGCAGGCACGACGCCATCAGCGACTTGCCCGCGCCGGGCGGGCCGACCATCAGCAGGTTGTGCGCGCCCGCAGCCGCGATCTCCAGCGCGCGTTTGGCGGTCTCCTGGCCCTTGACCTGTTTGAGGTCGGGGCCGAAGCCCGGTTCCTCCGCCTCGCCCGGTTGCGGCGCGCCGAGCAGCTGGTTGCCCTTCAAGTGGTTGAGCAACGACAGCAGGTCGGCCGCCGCGACGACCTGCACCGATCCCGCCCAGGCGGCTTCCGCGCCCTGCGCCGCCGGGCAGACCAGCCCCTTCCCCTCCTCCGAGGCATGCAGTGCCGCGAGCAAAACGCCGGGCGACGAAGCAATCCGCCCGTCGAGCCCCAATTCCCCCACCACGACGAACTCGCTCAGCGTCTCGGCGTCGACCACGCCCATCGCGCCGAGCAGCGCCAGCGCGATCGGCAGGTCGAAATGCGTGCCCTCCTTGGGCAGATCGGCAGGCGACAGGTTGACGACGATCCGCTTGGGCGGGAGCGACAGCCCCATCGCGGCGATCGCGCCCCGCACCCGTTCGCGGCTTTCGGCCACCGCCTTGTCGGCGAGCCCGACGACGGTGAAGCTCGGCAGCCCGGCGATCAGGCTGCACTGCACCTCGACCCCGCGCGCTTCCAGCCCCAGGTACGCGACCGTCGATACCAAAGTCGTCATTGAGCCCCCGTTCTTGCAACGTTCTATCAAATGAATCCGCGATGGGAATGGCCGGCGTTGCGTCTTGCAGGGACAACACACCGGTCCCACATTCGCGACCGATGGAGCGTGCCCGTCCCTTCGCGTTGACTTCGCAACCGACCTCGCTTATGCGCGCCTCCAGCAAGGCCGCCTCCGTGGCGGCCCTTTTCTATTCTGACGATCAGGGAATGAGCGATGAAGCGGACTTTTCAGCCGAGCAACCTGGTGCGGGCGCGCCGGCACGGCTTCCGCGCGCGGATGGCGACCGTGGGCGGCCGCAACGTGATCCGCGCCCGCCGCGCGCGCGGCCGCAAGAAGCTGTCGGCGTAAAGCCGGCTGAGCCGGCGTCACCTGCCGGCGCAATCGCCACGCTGACCAAACGCCGTGATTTCCTCGCGGCAAACAGCGGCAAGCGCGCGCCGATGCCGGGCTTCGTCCTGCTGGTGAAAGTGCGCGGCGACGGCGATCCAACGATGCGGGTCGGCTATACGGTAACCAGGAAGATCGGCAACGCCGTGGTGCGCAATCGCATCAAGCGGCGTTTTCGTGCGCTGGCGCAAGAGGTGCTTCCAGCGAGCGGCGTCGCGGGCGCCGACCATGTCCTGATCGGACGTTCGGAGGGGCTAACGCGCGAGTTCGCGCAACTGAAGGCCGATCTCACCAGGGCACTAACGAAGGCGGCGCGGTGATCTGCGTTCCCTTCCCCGTTCGTGCTGAGCCTGTCGAAGCGCTGCTCTTTCTCTCGCTGAGCGGATTAGGAAGTGCAGCACTTCGACAAGCCCAGGGCGAACGGAATGAAGGAATCGTCCGATGACGGGCCGGTTCTTCACTTCGCTGCTCGTCGGCGTCGTCCGGCTGTGGCAGATCGGCCCGTCGGCGATCCTGCCGCCGACCTGCCGCTATCAGCCGTCATGTTCGGCCTATGCAATCACCGCGCTTCGCCGCTATGGGCCCCTCAAGGGCGGGTGGCTGGCGATCAAGCGGATCGCACGGTGCCATCCCTGGGGCGGGTATGGCCCCGACCCCGTTCCCTGATTTCTCGATAAGGTCGCTCGACGCGTGAACAACGACAATCGCAATTTCATCACCTTCGCGATCATCGCGGCGCTGATCCTGTTCGGTTGGCCGGTGATCGCCAACAAATTGTTCCCGCCCGCCAACCCGCCGGTGACGAAAATCGAGAACGGTAAGACCAAGGTGGTGCCCAACACCACCGCCCCCTCCCCCACCACGCCCGCCAAGACCCGTGACCTAAAAGCCGTGCTGGCCGAAAGTGCAGGCCAGCGCGTCGCGATCGACACGCCGACGCTCAAGGGATCGATCAACCTCAAGGGCGCGCGGATCGATGACCTGGTGCTGACCCAGTACAAGGAAACGATCGCCAGGGATTCGCCGCCGATCCGCCTGCTCTCGCCAGCGGGGACGACCGACGCTTATTTCGCGCAGTTCGGGTGGCAGGAAACCGGCCTGAAGGCGCCGACCGGCGACACGGTTTGGAAGGCGAGCGGCAACCTGCTCGCGCCGGGCAAGCCGGTGACGCTCACCGCCGCCAACGGCCAGGGCCAGGTGTTCGCGATCGAACTGTCGGTCGACGACCAATATATGTTCACGATCCGCCAGACGGTCGCGAACCGCGGCGCAACGCCGGTCGACGTCGCCCCCGCCGGCATCGTCAGCCGCGCGACGCCGTCGAAGGACGTCGACAGCTGGACGATCCAGATCGGCCCGATGTCGGTGCACGACAACAAGGCCGATTACGACCTCAACTACAACAAGGTCGCGGAATCCAGGCCCTTCACGACTACCGGCGGCTGGCTTGGCTTCACCGACAAATACTGGCTGACCGCGCTGGTGCCCGACCAGGCCTCCACCTTCGCGGGCGAGTTCACCGCGCCGGCGGGCAACGGCTATGCCGCCGACTATGCCCGCGCCAAGATCTCGCTCGCGCCCGGCAAGGCGCTGACCCAGACCAGCCGTTTCTTCGCCGGTGCGAAGGAAGTGCGGTTGATCGATCATTATTCGGACAACCGTTTCGCGCCGATGCTCGACTACGCGATCGACTGGGGCTGGTTCCGCGTGCTCGAAAAGCCGATCTTCTACTATCTCGACTGGTTGTTCCGCATGATCGGCAATTTCGGCGTCGCGATCATGCTGCTGACGGTCACGATCCGCGGGCTGATCTTCCCGATCGCGCAACGCCAGTTCGCGTCGATGGCGTCGATGCGCGCGATCCAGCCGAAGATGAAGGCGCTGCAGGAACGCTACAAGGACGACAAGCAGCGCCAGCAGCAGGAGATCATGAAGCTGTACAAGGAGGAGAAGGTCAATCCACTCGCGGGCTGCCTTCCGACCCTGATCCAGATTCCGATCATGTATTCGCTGTACAAGGTGCTGATGCTGACGATCGAAATGCGGCATCAACCGTTCGTCGCCTGGATCAAGGATCTGTCGGCGCCCGATCCGCTGACCCCGATCAACCTGTTCGGCTATCTCGATTTCGTGCCGCCGCACTTCATCGCGATCGGCGTGGTGCCGATCCTGCTCGGCATTTCGATGTGGCTGCAATTCCGCATGAACCCGGCGCCGATGGACGAAGCGCAGAAGCAGGTGTTCGCGCTGATGCCGTGGGTGCTGATGTTCGTGATGGCGCCGTTCGCGGTGGGCTTGCAGGTCTACTGGATCACCAGCAACCTTCTGACCGTGCTCCAGCAAAAGGTGCTGTACGCGCGGCACCCGGCGCTCAAGGAGCCGGTGGTCAAATAAGGTGAGCACGTTTGACGAAGACGCGATCGAGGCGGCGCGCAAAGTCTTCGCCGGGCCGGTTGCGTTCCTGAAGTCCGCGCCGGCGCTTCCGCATCTGCCCGGCGCCGACGTGCCCGAAGTGGCGTTCGCCGGCCGCTCGAACGTCGGCAAGTCGTCGCTGCTCAACGCGTTGACCAACCGCAACGGCCTCGCGCGCACGTCGAACACGCCGGGGCGCACGCAGGAGCTCAACTTCTTCGACGTCGGCGAGCCGCTCCAGTTCCGGCTGGTCGATATGCCCGGCTACGGCTTCGCCAAGGCGCCCAAGGATATGGTCAAGAAGTGGCGGTTTCTGGTCAACGATTACTTGCGGGGGCGCGACGTGCTCAAACGGACCTTGGTATTGGTCGATGCGCGGCATGGTTTGAAGGATGTCGATCGCGAGATCATGGAGATGCTCGACAAGGCGGCGGTAAGCTATCGCCTGATCCTGACCAAGGCCGACAAGATCAAGCCGACCGAGCTAACCGACGTCGCCGCGCGCACCGCCGAGGAAGCGCGCAAGCGCCCCGCCGCGCACCCCGACATCATCGCCACGTCGAGCGAAACCGGCCTCGGCATCGCCGAACTGCGCGCCGCAGTGATCGAAGCTGTTGGTTAAGCGGGATTCCTTGCGCGTTCGTGCGATAGACGACGAAAAAAGGCCGGAACTTTACCTTTCGGCAACCAAGGTCGTTTAAGTTTTACCCTGGAGCACAGGTATGTGCGGGGTTCGTGACATGAAGTTCTTCATCCTGTTCGGTCTGCTTGCCGCGGTCGTGGGCGACCTGACGTTCAATAACGCCGAATATACGCGCTCGTTCGGCCACGGGCTGACCGCGTTCGGCGACGCGATCCGCAACAGCAGCGCATCGTTGTGGGGCTCCAACTAACCGGCATTGCGGCGTGCCCTTTCGCCGGTTAGATCGGTTGCAACAAGCAATCGATTTGGGAGAGAGCAATGAGCTTACCGGCCATGGCGCGCGAGTTGCGGTCGCTGATTACCGACGGCAAGCTCGAACTGTCGATCCAGAATGTCGACGTTCGCGCGCCGGGTCCTGGTGAAGTGACGGTCCGAATCGAGGCTGCGCCGATCAATCCCTCGGACCAGCCGCTCCTGCTCGGCCCGGCCGATCTGTCGACGCTGGCGAGTGACGGCACGACGACGACCGCGGCGATTCCCGAAGCAATGGCGGGCATGGTCGCCGCGCGGAACGGCAAGTCGCTCCCGGCCGGCAATGAGGGCGCGGGCGTCGTGGTCGCGGCGGGCGACGGCGCGGAGCATCTGATCGGCAAGACCGTCGCGGTGCTCGGCGGCGCGATGTACACGCAGTACCGCACTGCGCCGCTGGCGTCCGTGCTGGTCTATGGCGAAGGGGTGACGCCGGCGCAGGGCGCGTCGGCATTCGTCAACCCGCTGACCGCGCTGGCGATGGTCGAAACGATGCGGATGGAGGGGCACACCGCGCTCGTCCACACCGCCGCGGCGTCGAACCTCGGCCAGATGCTCAACAAGATCTGCATCGCCGATGGCGTCGATCTGGTGAACATCGTCCGCAACGATGAACAGGCGAAGATCCTGATCGACATCGGCGCGAAATACGTCGTCGATTCGTCCAAACCCGATTTCCGCGCGCGCCTGACCGACGTGCTGTTCGAGACCGGCGCGACGATCGCGTTCGACGCGGTCGGCGGTGGCCCGCTCGCCGGGCATATCCTGGGCGCGATGGAAGCGGCGCTGGTGCGCAAGGCGCCGCCGACCAGCGGTTACGGCTCGCCCGTGCACAAGCAGGTCTATATCTATGGCCGGCTCGATCTGTCGCCGACCACGCTGGCGCCCAATATGGGCTTCGCCTGGGGCGTGGGCGGGTTCCTGCTCACCCCGTTCCTGATGAAGGCGGGTGCGGAGACGGTCGCGCGGCTGCGCCAACGCGTCGCCGACGAGATCCTGACGACGTTCGCGAGCGGCTACACGTCCGAAATCTCGCTGGACGAAGCCATCCGCCCCGACACGATCCGCGGCTGGCAGCGCAAGGCGACGGGCGAGAAATACCTGATCAACCCGACGCTGTGACCAGACGGGCGCGCTGTCGGATTTCGCCAAGTCAAACGGTTGATTTTATGCCATGATGCAACCTGCATCGTGGGGAGTCGCCATGGACAAGAACCCGGACAAGCACGCCGATCAGCGCGAGGGCAAGGATCGGCGCCAGGAGAGCGATCCCGATTATGGCGGGCCGGAGCGGCGGGTGAAGGATCGCCGCAAGGAAGCACGCAAGCCGACCTGACGCGGCGCTCGCCCGTCCGGCTTTTGAGCGCCGGTTGCCCAGCGACGCGATCGGCCCTACCGACGCGCCATGCTCAAGCTCATCATCGGCAACAAGGCCTATTCGTCCTGGTCGCTGCGCGGCTGGCTCGCGTGCAAGCAGTCCGGGCTGCCGTTCGAGGAAGTCGTGGTCCCGCTCTACGACGACGATTGGGACAAGCGCCGCCAGGGCGACGAATTCGCGCCGTCGTCGGGCAAAGTGCCGATCCTGTGGGACGGCGACGTGTTCGTGTGGGACAGCCTGGCGATCGTCGATTTCCTCAACGAACGCACCGGCAACACCAAATTCTGGCCGGCGGACGAGGCCGCGCGCGCGATGGCGCGGTCGATGGCGGCGGAGATGCATTCAGGTTTCCAGAACCTGCGCGCCAAGTGCACGATGAACATCCGCCAGGTCTATCCGGCCAAAAAGCCCGACGACGACGTACTCGAGGAACTGACCCGTTTGATGGAAATCTGGGCGCAGGCGCGCGCGCGGTTCGCGGGCGACGGCGATTTCCTGTTCGGCGATTTCGGCGCGGCCGACATCATGTTTGCGCCGGTGTGCACGCGGATCGTAACGTACCAGCTGCCCGTCGCGCGCTTCGCGGTTCCGTATGTCGAAACCGTGCTCAACCACCCCTTCATGCAGGACTGGATCGCCGCCGCGCAGGAAGAGGAATGGGTGATCGAGAAGTTCGAGCAGCCGGCGACGTAATGTTCCCTCTCCCTTTAGGGGAGAGGGAAATCGTTAAAACCGGCTTCCGTCCTTCCGCCGCTGCTCGCCGACGCCGGCGTAAAGGTGCATGTCGATATCGGGATAATGACAGTCGCTGGTTCCCGTCCCGCCGATCGCGACGAACACGCAATCGGCGTCCGACCGGTTTTGCAGCACGTGCCCGTTGCCGTCATTCTTGGGGAAGGCGGCGATGTCGCCGGGACGCATAACGTGCTCGCCGTTATTGTCGACCAGCACCGCCTCCCCCGCCAGCATGATCACCGCCTCGTCCTCGCCCTCGTGCCAGTGGCGTTGCGCCGACCAGGCGCCGGGCTTGAGCGTGACGTGGCTGAACCCGAAATCGCCAATGCCGCTTGGCGGCGCGAGACGGCGATACCAGCGTTCGCGCACCACGGTTGCGTATTCGGGCGGGTAGCCGGTTGCGTTCGACTGCGGGATTGTTTCGAGATCGAGCTTGGGCAATGCCGTCTCCGTTCGTTTGCAGGAGCATACCTTGCCCCAA
>JAFEEZ010000146.1 GCA_018240825.1 Pseudomonadota bacterium
AACAGCCGCGGGATGTGCATCGTTCCTGAAATCCGCCGCCATGACGACGTGAACGGGTTGTAGTTGATCTTCAATTTCGGCCCCAGGCGCGGCGCGGGGGGAATCTGGCGCGCAGCCAGCCAGCCGATCACCGCCACGGCCAGTGTGCCGACGATCGCCGCTTCGACACTGATGAAGCCGGCGAGCACCGTGCCGAGCGGGATCGCGATATAGGTCGCCGATTCGACGAGCCCCGTACCGCCCAGCACTTCGTGTTCCCCCAGATGCTGCGGCAGGATCGCGTATTTGATCGGCCCGAAGAAGGTCGAATGAACGCCGAGCGCAAGGATAGTGCCCAGCATCAGCACCATCGCGACGCTGGTATATCCTGCCTTCGCCAGCAACAGGCCGCCCCCTCCGACGATCATGATGCCGATCTCGGCGGTCTTGACGATGCGGATGATTCGCGTCTTGTCGAACGCGTCGGCCAATTGCCCGGCCAGCGCCGACAGCAGGACAAACGCGATGATGCTGAGCGCGCTGGCGAGCGCGGTGAAACCCTGTTCCTGGCTCGGATCCTGATAGATTTGATACACGACGACCAGCACCATCGCCTGCTTGAACAGATTGTCGTTGAAGGCGCCAAGGAACTGCGTGACGAACAGCGGCAGGAAGCGGCGCTCCTTCAACAGGCCGAGCGCGTTGATCATTTGGTGGTTGTCGCCTTGGTGGCCGTCATGGAGCGCGGCTCTTAGCCGAGGCGGGCCGCTGGCGACAATCGCTGTTTCGTTGCGACGGTATGCCGCTGCGCACTTTGCGTCTGCCCGCGGGACGGCTAGGTGTCGGAAATATGTGGACGCTTCCCAACATCCTGACGCTGTCGCGGATCGTCGGCGTGCCGCTGTTGGTGGCATGTCTGTGGCGGCCGGGCTGGACCGCCGGCTATTGGATGGCTTTTGTGTTTTACGCCCTTATCGCCGTCACCGATTATCTCGACGGCTATCTCGCTCGTGCGCAGGGAACGGTGTCAAAGCTGGGCATTTTCCTCGATCCTATCGCCGACAAGATCATGGTCGCCGCGGTCGTTCTGATGCTGGTCGCGACGCGCGATATCGGCGGCATCCATCTGATCGCGGCGATGATCATCCTGTTGCGCGAAATCATGGTGTCGGGCCTCCGCGAGTTTCTCGGCGGGATTCAGGTCTCGGTGCCGGTGTCGCAGCTCGCCAAGTGGAAGACGACGCTTCAGCTCGTCGCGCTCGGAGCGCTGATCCTGGCGGGCGCGCTGCCGGCCTGGCCGTGGGTGCACAGCGTCGGGTTGGTGTCGCTGTGGGGCGCAGCGATCCTGACCTGTATCACCGGCTGGGATTATCTCCGCGTCGGCCTGAAGCACATGGACTGATGGTGGATGTCGTGTACTTCGCCTGGGTCCGCGAAGGGGTGGGCAAGGCGCAAGAGAGCGTCGATCCGCCCGCAGAGGTGGTGACGGTGGCGGACCTGATCGACTGGCTGGGCCACGAGGTTCTGCGCGACAAGACCAGGCTGCGCGCGGCGGTCGACCAGCTGTTCGTGCCGCTTGACGCCCCGATTGCCGGCGCCCGCGAAGTGGCGATCTTTCCCCCGGTGACCGGCGGATGATTCGAATCCGCGTCAGCGACGCGCCGCTCAACGTCGCGGCGGAAACCGTCGCGCTCGATGGGCTGGGCGGGGGCGCGGTCGCGACCTTCACCGGACTGGTCCGGAGCGACGACGGCGTCGACGAATTGCTGCTCGAACATTATCCCGGCGCGACCGAAGCGGCGCTCGAAAAGCTGGCATGGGAAGCGGTCGAGCGCTGGACGCTGGTGGGCGCGATCGTCGTGCATCGCGTCGGCGCGATGAAACCGGGCGAACCGATCGTATTCGTCGCCGCCTGCGCTGCGCACCGCGCGCCGGCGCTGGAGGCGTGCAGCTTTCTGATCGACCGGCTCAAGACCGACGCGCCGTTCTGGAAACGAGAGGTGCGGGGCGGGGAGGCGAGATGGGTCGGCCAACGTAGCAGCGACCGCGACGCCGCGGACAAGTGGGCTAAGCCAAATTAGGCTCCCGCGAAGGCGGGAGCCCAGTCCGGGTCCCCGCCTTCGCGGGGACATACGGGTTTGATAGCACGCCCGCGATCATGCAGCCGCCCTCAACACCTCAGCCAACAACCTGAAATCGCGCTCCCGCGGGCTCGCCCGCCGCCAGACGAGCGCGATCGTGCGGATCGCATGTTCGGCCGCAAGGGGCCGGGCGGTGACGCTGGTATGGTCGAGGATGCCCGCCTCCACCGCCATTTCGGGCAGCATCGTCACGCCCAGTCCGTTGTCGACCATCTGGACGATCGTGTGCAGCGACGTGCCCAGCATCATCGCCTGCGCGCCGAGTTCGGGGCGGTTGCACGCCGCGAGCGCATGATCTTTGAGGCAATGCCCATCCTCGAGCAGCAACAGCCGCGTCTCGTCGATATCGGCGGCGGCGATGGTCGGAGGCGGGTCGGGGAGATCGGCATTCGGGAACGCGACGAACAGCCGGTCATCGAACAGCGGCTGCGCTGCGACTTCCCCACACGCATAGGGCAGCGCGAGCAGCACGCAATCGGTGCGGCCATTGTGCAGACCTTCGCAGGCAATGCCGGTCGTCTCTTCGCGCAGAAACAGTTTGAGGTCGGGATAGTCGCGGCGCAGCGCGGGCAGGATGCGGGGCAGCATGAACGGCGCGATCGTCGGGATCACGCTCATCCGCATCTCGCCCGACAGCGGCCGGCCGGCGGCGCGCGCCATGTCGCCCAG
>JAFEEZ010000147.1 GCA_018240825.1 Pseudomonadota bacterium
CAATCAGGCCGGTCAGCCGACAATCTCTTCCGGCTCGAAGAAATAGGCGATCTCGATCGCCGCATTCTCGTCGGAGTCCGACCCGTGGACCGAATTCGCCTCGATCGATTCGGCGAGTTCCTTGCGGATCGTGCCGGGCTCGGCGTTCGCGGGGTTGGTCGCGCCCATGATGTCGCGATTGCGCTTCACCGCGTCCTCGCCTTCGAGCACCTGGACCACGACGGGGCCCGAGATCATGAATTCGACCAGTTCGCCGAAGAACGGACGCTCCTTGTGCACCGCGTAGAAGCCCTCGGCCTGCTCGCGCGTCATGTGGATGCGCTTCGACGCGACGACGCGGAGATCCGCTTCCTCCAGCATCTTGGTGACCGCGCCGGTCAGATTGCGGCGGGTGGCGTCGGGCTTGATGATCGAAAACGTGCGTGTGGCGGCCATGGCGGTCGCTCGCTCCTTTGATTGTGCTCGTGGAAAACTGCGCGCCCTCTAGTGGGGACGCACGAAACGCGCAACCCTAGGCCGCCTGCTCCCATTTGCCCGCGTCGTCCTGCTTCCAGTAGCGGCGTTCGACCCCGTCGCGGTCGGCGAGCCGCTTCCAGGCGGCGCGCGCATCCTGGATGCATTCGCGGTCGAAGAAGTGAAAGACGCGGCCGAACGTCAAAGCTTCGTCGCGCCACGCGCCGTCGATCAGTGCGATGTTCGCCGCCTGGTTTATCGGCGTGCAGTCAGCGGCGATCAATACCGGCTGCGACGCATCATCATCGCCGCCCGTCCGGCCGTGCGGCAGGAAGCTTTCGGGCGAATAGCTCCATAGCAGCCGGTCGATCGCGCCGCGCTGCGCCCCGGCGCCGCTGACGATCAGCAACCGCCCCCCGCCCGCCACCACGCGCTGCGCGATACTGGGCAGCGCGCGTTCCAGAGGGGTTACAGTCAAGTGGTAGAAGTCGACCTGCATTATTTCTCGAAATTGTCGGCGACGAAGCGGTCGAGCAGCCGGACGCCGTAGCCCGTCGCGCCCTTGTCGTAGGTCGCGCCGGGCTTGTCGGCCCAGACCATCCCGGCAATATCGAGATGCGCCCATTTGACCCCGGCGTCGACGAAGCGGCCGATGAACTGCGCCGCAGTGATCGACCCCGCCCCGCGCGGGCCGACATTCTTCATGTCGGCGATCGGACTGTCGATCAGCTTGTTATACGTGTCGGACAGCGGGAATCGCCACAACAGATCGCCCGACGCCTTGCCCGCGGCGAGCAATTGGTCGGCGAGTCCGTCATCGTTGGAAAACAAACCGGCATGCTCGTTGCCCAGCGCAATGATCATCGCGCCGGTCAGTGTCGCGAGGTCGACGATCGTCTTGGGACGATGCGTCTTCTGCACCCATGTCACGCAATCACACAGCACCAGTCGCCCTTCGGCGTCGGTGTTGAGCACCTCGATCGTCTGGCCCGACATGCTGGTCAGGATATCGCCGGGGCGGATCGCATTGCCGTCGGGCATGTTCTCGACCAGCCCGCACACGCCGATCACGTTGGCCCTGGCCTTGCGCGTCGCCAGCGCCTTCATCGCGCCGACCACCGCGCCGGCGCCGCCCATGTCCCACTTCATGTCTTCCATGCCGGCGCCGGGCTTGAGGCTGATGCCCCCGGTGTCGAACGTCACGCCCTTGCCGACCAGCGCGAGGTCTGGATCTCCTGCCCCCTTGCCGCTCCACTTGAGCGCGAGCAACCGGCCTTCACGCGTCGAGCCCTGGGCCACGCCAAGCAGCGCGCCCATGCCGAGTTCGCCCATCTCCTTGGGCCCGAGCACGGTGATTTCGAGGCCCAATCCTTCCAGATCGGCGGTGACGCGATCGACGAAGCTGGCCGGGTAGACGATGTTGGGCGGCTCCGACACGAGCGTGCGCGTGAGGTCGAGACCAGCGGTGACGGCGTCCTGATCTTTCCAGGTCTTGTCGGCGCCGTCGGGCGCACCCGCAATCGTCACTTCGGCCAGCTGCGGCTTCTGCTTCTCGGGCAGCTTGGTGCGATAGGTGTCGATCCGCCAAGCCCTTTGCGCGATCGCCGCCGCGAACCGCGCGGCCGCAGCCGGCGATGGAGATGCGGTCGACAGATCGGCCGCTGCGGCCTTCGCGTTGGTCAGCAACCGCGCCGCGACGGCGCCGCCCGCCTTCTCCCAATCGGCGTCCGCATTGTCTCCGACGCCGACCAGCAACGTGCGCTGGACTGAATCGCCGTCCGCGACGAACGCCTCGGCGAGACCGCCCGCTTCGCCCTCGAACTTCGCGGCGGTCGCGGAGGCGAACAACGCCGCTTCGCCCTTACGACCGCCGATCACCGCGTGGAGCGCGCCCTTGGCGACCGGCAGCACAAGCGCGCCAGGGGTGGAGGGGACGGCGGCGAATTCGATCTTCATGGGGAAACAAACCTCAATCATTAAGCGCTAATCGGCGCTGGACGCTCTCCTCTAGGCCGCTATTGCCGGGCTGGCAAAGCGCCGATTGCGGATGAGCAGCGGCGATGCAATACGGCGACAGGCGCTCTCCGCCGGACGGGCGAGGCCGCGAAAAGGGTGTTTGGTGAACTTCACGCGTTCCGCTTTCCTGGCCGGCTCGGCGATCCTCTTTGCGCTGGCGGCTGCGAGCCCGGCCGGCGCGCAGGACTTGCAGGATCGCCAGGCGACGCCCCCGCCGCCGGCCGAAACGCCGTTGCCCACCGATCCCGACCAGGTGCAATTCTCCGCGGGGACGCTGGAATACGACCAGGACACGGACACCGTGACGGCGACCGGCGACGTTCGCATGTACCGCGAGGGCAACAAGCTGCGCGCGGATCAGGTGACATGGAATCGCAAGACCGGGAAGGTCGTCGCCACCGGCAACATCGCCGTCACGAATCCGCAGGGCGATGTCGCTTACGGCGACAGGATCGACCTCACCGACTCGCTCAAGGACGGTGTGGTCGACAACATGCTCGTCGTGCTCCAGCAGGGCGGACGGCTGGCGGCGGTCAAGGGCTATCGCGACGAAAACGGCGTCGTCACGCTGAAGATGGCCGCATACACCCCCTGCGCAGTTACCGATGCAGGCGGCTGCCCCAAGAATCCCTCGTGGAAGATCACCGCCGTGAAGGTCGTCTATCGTCCCGATCGCGAACGCATATATTATACCGGCGCGCGGTTCCACCTGTTCGGACTCGCAACGATTCCGCTGCCGAAATTGTCCAACCCGGTCGGCGGGGATGCCGACAGCGGCCTCCTGAGTCCGGAAATCCGCTACACCCGGACCAACGGATTCGAAATTGCGGCGCCCTATTATTTTCGTCTCGCGCCAAACCGCGGGCTGACCGTGACGCCGCATGTCTACAGCAGTGTGGCTCCCATGGCGCAGGCGCAATACGAAGCGCTGGTGACAAAGGGCGCCTATAGGGTCACCGGCTATGCGACGGTGTCGCCCAAGGTGGACTTCCTCTCGACCGTCCCGGCGGCCAGCCGGAGCGCGTTTCGCGGGTATTTCGATGCGGTTGGGCGATTCCAGCTCGACCCGAACTGGTCGGTGGCGGCGTCGCTGCGGCTGACCACCGACCGCACGTTCCTTCGCCGATACGACATTTCAGGCGACGACCGCCTGCGTTCGACGGTCAGTGTGGAACGCATCGACGCCAACTCCTACATCGGCATCACCGGCTGGGCGACGCAGACGCTGCGACTCGGCGACCGGCAGGGGTTGCAGCCGATCGCCTTGCCGGAAATCGACTATCGCCGCCGGATTGACGGTCTTGCAGGTGGGCGGGTCGCTCTCCAGCTCAACACGCTGGGGGTCACGCGCACCGCGGGGCAGGATACGCAACGCGCCTTTGCGAGCGCGCGGTGGGATTTGCGGCGGCTGACGCCCTGGGGTCAGGAAGTCACGCTCACCGCTTATGCGCGCGGCGACATCTACAACGCCGATGATATCCTGGCCACTACGGTCGCCAGCTATCGCGGGAGAAGCGGCATCCATACGCGCGGCATCGCGGCGCTGGCGCTCGACGTGAAGTGGCCGTTCGTCGGCGCGTTCATGGGCGGCACGCAGCGCATCACCCCGCGCTTCCAGATCGTCGCTTCGCCGCCGGCAGGCAACCTGTCGGTGCCCAACGAGGACGCGCGCGCCGTCGACCTTGAAGATTCCAACCTGTTCGCGCTCAACCGCTTCCCCGGCTACGACCGCTGGGAGGATTCGACGCGATTCACGATCGGCGTCAACTACGCGCTCGACCTGCCCGGCGTCGCGATCAACGCGACGGTGGGCGAGAGCTACCGCCTGTCGAGCAAGCCGACGATTTTCCCCGACGGCACGGGTCTGACTGATCGTTGGTCGGATATCGTCGGACGCACCGAAGTGCGCGTGCGCGACTTCGTGTCGTTCGTCCACCGCTATCGGCTCGACAAGGATAACTTCGCGGTCCGGCGCAACGAGATCGACGCGACGATCGGGTCGAAGAAGACCTATGTCCTGCTCGGCTATCTCCGGCTCAATCGCAATATCGCGCCGACGCTTGAAGACTTGCGCGATCGTGAGGAAGCGCGCGTCGGCGGCCGTGTCGCGTTTGCGAAATTCTGGTCGATCTTCGGCTCGGCGACGATCGATCTGACCGACCGCGCGGAAGATCCCACGTCGCTGGCCGACGGGTTCGATCCAGTACGTCACCGGCTCGGCGTGCAATATGAGGACGACTGTCTGCGCCTCGGCCTGACATGGCGGCGCGACTATCAGACAACCGGCGACGCGCGGGCGGGCAACAGCTTCCTGTTGACGCTGGCCTTCAAGAATTTGGGCCGCTAAGCAACGGTTCATCCGATATCGGGCAGGCGCGCGGGGATTTTCTCTAAAATGCTGACCGCGTGGATGGGGTGTTTGACCAAGTGACTTTTCTTTCGACGTCCTCGCGCCTTGCGCGCACTCTCGCCGGCGCCGCCATGCTGGCCGTCACCGGCGTCGCGCTGGCGCAGACGGTGCCGGATGCGACCGTGCCCGACACCGGCCTCAACATCCCGAGCAATCTCCAGATTTTCGGCAAGGTCGATCCCAACGTCCGCAAGCCGACTGCAATCGTCAACGGCACCGTCATCACCGGCACCGATGTCGATCAACGGATGGCGCTGATCGTCACCGCAAACCAGTTCAAGCTGAAGCCGGAAGAGGAAGATCAGCTGCGTCTGACCGTGCTGCGCGGATTGATCGACGAAGCGCTGCAGATCCAGCAAGCCAAGACCGAGGACATCACGATCACCTCGGCCGACCTCGACCAGGCCTTCGCCAAGGTCGCGTCCAACTTTGGCAAGACGCCGGCGGAGTTCGGTCCCTACCTGCGTTCGATCGGGTCGTCGTCGCGCTCGATCCGCCGCCAGATCGAGGGCGAACTGGCGTGGCAGCGTTACCTGCGGCGGCGCGTCGAGCCAGGGATCAACGTCAGCGACGAAGAGGTCAAGAAGGTGCTCGACGCGCTCAACGCGGCGAAGGGCACGCCCGAATTCCGCCTCCGGGAGATCTACGTCTCGGCGACGCCGGATCGCGCCGCCGCCGTCGTCGCGTCGCTCCATCAGGCGATGGAGGACATGAAGAACGGCAAGGCGCCATTCGATTATTATGCGCGGACCATGTCGGAGGCGACAACGTCGAAGGATGGCGGCGAACTCGGCTGGGTTCGCGGCGCCGCGCTTCCGGCCGAACTCGCGACCGCCGCCGCCGAGATGCAGATCGGTCAACTCGCAGGACCAATTCCCGTGCCGGGCGGCTTTTCGGTCCTTTATCTGGAAGACAAGCGGACGGTGCTGGGCAACGACCCGCGCGCGGCCAAACTGAGCCTGAAACAGATCAAGGTGGCGTTTCCCGCCGGCACGACTCAGGAGCAGACGCAGGAGCGCGCCGCGGCGTTCGCCAAGACGCTGCAAGGCATCAATGGTTGCGGCAGCGTCGCCAAGGCGGCTGCCGATATCGGCGCCGAAGTGGTCGACAACGATCAGCTTACGGTTCGCGACCTGCCGCCCGCGCTGCAGGAGATGATCCTGAAAATGCAGGTCGGCCAGGCGACGCCGCCATTTGGTTCGCCAACCGAGGGGATCAGTGCGCTGGTGCTGTGCGGCGTCACTGATGCGCCATCGGGCAATCTGCCGAGTTCGGCCCAGCTGCAATATCAGATGGAGCAGCAGCGCGTTAATCTGCGTGCGCAGAAGATCCTGCGCGATCTCCGCCGCGACGCGATCATCGAATATCGTTGACCGAGGCAGCGACGTGACTCCCTCCTCCCCGCTGGCGGTCGCGATGGGTGACCCGGCGGGGATCGGCCCCGAAATTCTCGCCAAGGCGTGGGTCCGGCGCGCCGAAGAGCGATTGCCGCCATTCTTCGCCGTCGGTGACGGCCGCGCCGTCGCGCGGGTATGGGACGGACCGACCGTACGTATCGGCGCGCCCGGTGAAGCGCTGGCGGCATTCGGCGACGCGCTGCCGGTGCTCACCGTCGAGTGCGCGAGCGACATCGAGCCCGGTGCCCCCAGCCTGGAAGGCGCGCGATGCGCGCTTCACGCGCTTGAACTGGCGACCGGGCTGACCAGCGCCGGCGCGGCGATGGCGTTGGTGACGGGGCCGGTGTCCAAGGCGCAGATGTATCAGATCGGCTTCACCTATCCGGGCCAGACCGAATTCGTCGCCGAGCGCGTCGGTGTCGCCGCCAGCTCGACGGTGATGATGCTCGCGGGGCCGACGCTCCGTGTGGTGCCCGTGACCACGCACGTCGCGTTGGCGAGCGTTCCCGAATTGCTGACGCCAGCTCTGTTGATGGCCAAGGCCCGGGTCACAGCGCGCGCGCTGGTGCGCGATTTCGGGATCGCCTCACCGCGCCTTGCCTTTGCCGGGCTCAATCCGCACGCTGGCGAGGGCGGCGCAATCGGCCGCGAAGAGATCGACGTCATCATCCCGGCGATCGAGGCGTTGCGGGCCGAGGGAATCGACGCAACCGGCCCCATGGCGGCCGATACGATGTTCCACGTCCGCGCGCGGGCGACGTACGACGCCGCGATCTGTTGTTATCACGACCAGGCGCTGGTGCCGCTCAAGACGCTGCATTTCGATGAGGGCGTCAACATCACGCTCGGCCTGCCCATCGTTCGCACTTCGCCCGATCACGGCACCGCGTTCGGCATCGCCGGCCAGGACCGCGCCGAACCGGGCGCGATGGTCGCTGCGATCCGCCTCGCCGCCGACGCCGCGCGACGGCGCGCCGACGCGCTCGCGAGCGCGTGACTTCCGACGGCTTGCCGCCCCTGCGCGAGGTCATCGCGCGGCATGGTCTGTCAGCGTCGAAGGCGCTGGGACAGAATTTCCTGTTCGACGGCCAGTTGCTCGCGCGGATCGCGGCAATACCGGGCGATCTGACCGACGCCGAGGTGCTCGAAATCGGACCCGGCCCCGGCGGCCTGACGCGCGCGTTGCTTGCGGCGGGGGCAAAGGTCGTCGCGATCGAACGCGACCGGCGCTGCATGCCGCCGCTGGCCGAACTTGCCGCCGCCCATCCGGGCAAGCTCGATGTGATCGAAGGCGACGCGCTCGAAATCGACGCGTCGGCATTGTTCGCCGGTCGGCCGCACATCGTCGCCAACCTGCCCTACAATGTGGGCACCGCGCTGCTCGTGCGCTGGCTGTCGGCCGAATGGCGGCCCTGGTGGCGCAGTCTCACGCTGATGTTCCAGCGCGAGGTTGCCGAGCGTATCGTCGCGGCGCCGGGCAGCGACGCCTACGGGCGGCTGTCGGTGCTCGCGCAGTGGCGGTCCACTGCGAGAATCGCGATGACGGTGCACGGCTCGGCCTTCACCCCGCCGCCCAAGGTGATGTCGGCGGTGGCGCATATCGAACCGGTCGATCCGCCGCCCGGTGTCGCATTCGCCGTGCTCGAACGCGTCACCGCCGCGGCGTTCGGCCAGCGGCGCAAGATGTTGCGGCAAAGCCTCAAAAGCGTTCCCGGTGCGGTCGATGCGCTTGCGACGATCGGGATCGATCCGTCGCGGCGCGCCGAGACCGTGCCGGTTGCGGAATTCGTCGCACTGGCGCGCAGCCTGTCCTGAACGACGCCGCAGTCGGCGTCGATTGCGCGCTTACTTGGCGTCGGCGGCTTCGGGCACCTTGGTCGCGGGTTGGGCGCTCGGCGGCGGCCCCTTGGCGATCGTCGCGGCGAGCGACACCGCGTCCGGGCAGGGTTTCTTGCCGCACAAGGTCCTGATCTTCGCAAGGTTCTCACGCGCCGGGCCCATCGCCCCCTTGGCGACCAGCGCCTCGCCCTGGCCGCGCAACGCGACGGGATCGTTGGGCTCGATCAACAGCGCTTCGCGATAGAGCCGGATCGCCTTGCCCGGCAGTTGCTGTCGCTCTGCGACGACAGCGAGCTCGACAAATGCGGCGCGATTGCGCGGATCGACCGCCAGCGCGGTTTCGATGAGATCGGTGGCCTGGTCGAGATTGCCGGCCGCCGCGGCGGCGCGGCCCTGCGTCAGGAGCGCCATCGATCGCGGGTCGATAGCAGGGTCGGCGCGCTGCGCGCTCAGAGAGGTCGAAACACTCAGCGCCGCAAAGGCAAGGGCAAGCGCGGCGGGGAACAGGCGCATGATCGTCTCCGGACGGGGCACAACGGCTAGCGAGCTAGCATGGCGGGCGGAGACGCGCGACAAAAAAGCCGTCGGTCGCGTCGTGCAGCGGGGTCAGGCGACGCCCGTGGCCGCGCTCCCGGCCGAACAATATCGGTTGCTCGGCGGTCCAGCCTGGGTGATCGATCAGGAAGCGCGCAACTTGCGTGGGGCCCTCCTCGTCGAGCAGCGAGCAGACGATATAGACAAGTGCGCCTCCCGGTTTGACTAGCGGGGCGGCCAGATCGAGCAGGCGCGCCTGCGTGGCCACGAGCCGGTCGATACGCGCCGGGGTCAGCCGCCAGCGCGCCTCAGGGTTGCGCCGCCATGTGCCGGTGCCCGAGCATGGCGCGTCGATCAGCACCACGTCGGCGTGGTCGGTCCAGTCAGCCAGCGCTTCTCCTTCCCGGCCGGGATCGAGCAATCGAGTCTCGACGATCGACACGCCCGCGCGTTCGGCGCGCGGCGCCAACCGCGACAGACGGTTGCGGTCGGTGTCGGTCGCCAGAATCGTCCCGCGGTTGGCCATCGCCGCGGCGAGCGCGAGGGTCTTGCCCCCCGCCCCTGCGCAAAGGTCGATCACCGCCATGCCCGGCTCGGCCCCCGCCGCGAGCGTCACCATCTGGCTGCCGGCGTCCTGCACCTCGATCAGCCCGTTGCGAAAGGCCTCGGTCGCCTCGATCGCACTGCCCGGCGGCAGCCGTAGCGCGTCGGGCAGATCGGCGATCCTTTCGACGGCGAGATCGGCGAACAATCTCGTGGGATCGCCGCCCTTCAACCGGTTGACACGCACGTCCAGCGGCGCGCGCGCCACGAGAGCGGCGGCCTCGGCCGGGCCGATGTCCGATGCCTTGAAGCGTTTGCCGATCCAGGCCGGGGCGGCGCCCGCTTTGGCCGCCCCTTCGGCGGTACCGATCGGCGCCGGGCCGCGGGCCGAGCCATCGAACAAGCTGGCGATCGCTTCGTCCTCGCGCGCCAGGCCGACCATCGCCGCGCGGCCGCTCTCGGGGACCTCTCCGGCGCGGCGTATCGCAGCATAGACCAGTTCGCGCACCGCGCGTCGGTCCTTCGATCCGGCGTAGCGGCGTTCGGCGAAATAGCGCGCGATGAGCGTATCCGCCGCCGCCCCACCCTGACGCGCCGCGTCGATGATCCGGTCGAGCAACTCGATCGCCGCCTGGACGCGCGCGCCGGGCGTCATCGGCTGGGGTAATTCGGCGCCTCGCGCGTGATCGTCACGTCGTGCACATGGCTTTCGCTCAGCCCCGCGCCGGTGATTTGCACAAACCGCGCGCGGGTCTGCAAATCGGGAATGGTGCGCGAACCGGTATAGCCCATTGCGGCGCGGATGCCGCCGACCAGCTGGTGAATGACGTCGCGCGCCGGCCCCTTGAACGCGACCTGCCCTTCGATTCCCTCGGGCACCAGCTTCATCTGGTCCTTGATGTCGCCCTGGAAGTAGCGATCGGCCGAGCCGCGGCCCATCGCGCCGACCGATCCCATGCCGCGGTACGATTTGTAGGCGCGGCCCTGGTACAGGAACGTCTCGCCCGGCGCTTCCTCGGTCCCCGCGAGCAGCGACCCGATCATGCACGTCGACGCACCCGCCGCCAGCGCCTTCGCCATGTCGCCGGATGTGCGGATGCCGCCGTCCGCGATCACCGGAATATTCGATTTGGCGGCTTCCTCCGCGCAGTCGATGACCGCGGTCAGCTGGGGCACCCCGACGCCGGCGACGACGCGCGTGGTGCAGATCGACCCCGGCCCGATCCCGACCTTGATCCCGTCCGCGCCGGCGCCGATCAGCGCCCGGGCGGCTTCGGCGGTGGCGATATTGCCGGCGACGACCTGGACCGAATTGCTCAGCTTCTTCACCCGCTCGACCGCGCGAGCGACGTCGCGGTTATGCCCGTGCGCGGTGTCGACGACGATCAGGTCGACCTCGGCATCGACCAGCGCCGACGTGCGGTCGAACCCCTTGTCTCCCACCGTCGTGGCGGCGGCGACGCGCAGGCGGCCGGCGGCATCCTTGGTGGCATCGGGGTAGGTGACCGCCTTCTCGATGTCCTTGACGGTGATCAGGCCGACG
>JAFEEZ010000148.1 GCA_018240825.1 Pseudomonadota bacterium
CTCCGTGCTTGCCATTAAAGTGCGTCGAGAAAAAACCTACATGTCCTCTCGATTCCAGGATTTTCCCGCCTTCGAGCAGAGAGTAGGGCATTGCGTCCAGCCAATCGCGAAACTCGGCGGCGGTAGGGTCGTCCGCCCATCGCAATTGATAGTCGTCGATCACCTTGCCGACAGGCAGCGCCATTGTTCTGTGGACGCGCGGATTGATGTGGAAAATATGTTCTTCATAATCGCGCAAAACGCTCCCTTCCAACGGGAACGAGCACTCCATCGCAGCCTCGCCCGTATTGAGGTCGACATATTCCAAAGAGCTACAGACCGCGCCGGTCGCATCGCTGACAAGAGAAAGCGCGGGCAACCACTGGCTCGGATCGATCGCGGCAAGCGCGAAAGCCTGTACGATACGTGACAGCCCGTCTTCCGTGATCGGCTGCATCACGCCCCCGTTTCAGCCTAGCAATTCGCGGCGTTATTCGAGCTTCCGCCTCGCAACCCCCTCATGGGAGTTCGTAACATCAGCAATCTTAGCCTGATTCCGATCAAGCGGAATAAAGTGAAACAAGCCTATTCTAATCCCCCCTTCGAGGGAGGCAATTCAGTTTCTTCGCGGCGAGAACACCAACGTCATCCGATTCTTTGGTGCGGGTTTTTAATGAGGGGGAAAGCGATGAAGCTGCGATATTTATTACCATTGGCGGCTATGGTCTGCAGCGGTCCGGCGCACGCCGCATACGTGATCGATTTCCAGCAGATCGGGTCCGACGTCGTCGCCACAGGGAGCGGCTCCCTCAATCTTTCCGCACTGACCATGGTGTTGGGCGGGGCCTATGTCGGGGGCGGCATCGGGCTTGGAGCGCCCAATGCCGCTACGGGGGTCGGTTCGGGAAACTTTGATTCCTTTAGCGGGATCAGCGGCCCGCTGTCGTTCGGCGTGGTCGTTGGTGGCGTTAATTATTTCGCGGCTTCCGCTAATTCTGGCCCGTTGGTCGGGCTGTCAGGAGATGCCAGCCGGATACATGTCCCCCATAACTACATATCTGGCGGGTCGCTTCCGACGAGTACATCAACCTATCAAAATGCTACATTCGCCAGTTTGGGTCTGACACCCGGCACTTACATATATTCGTGGGGTACGGGCGCCAATTTCGACACTTTCACCGTCAACATTGCCCAAGCGGCCGCGGCCGTTCCCGAGCCGACGACTTGGGCAATGATACTCCTCGGCTTTGCGGTCCTTGGCCTCACGGCGCGGCGGGACGCGACCATTGGGACGCGATTAGCTTGGTCTGAATAAATCCTTGGGGGTGATATTATGAAAATTATTCCGTCAGCACTAATCCTAGCACTGGTCCTGTTCTCCAAGCCGATGTTGTCTCCGGCTCGCGCGCAGACTGGAGATCGCGGCGCGGATGCTAAACTTTGTGTAATCCTGGATGGATCTGGAAGCTATCCCGTCTTAAAGAATGTGTGCACCTATCCAATTGAGGCTGTTTGGTGCAGCAACTCAAATGGTTCGTGTGACGAACTCGATTCGCGAGCAAACATTCGATCCGGCGCCGGATATCCGGTGACAAGGAGTTACCATAGATATGGCGGCTGTCGCGGTTTTGATTCGGTGGCTCGGGTAGACGGGTTAAGCTACAGTTGCAGCGCGGGCAGGGAGTAAACGCCCTTTCAGTTTACTTTCTGACTGGAGAAGATAGCGAAAAGACTAAGCCACGATGGCCTCCAGCTTTTCGCTCGCTTCGAGCCACGCCGCCTCCGCGGCTTCGATCTTCGCCTCCACCTCGGCGCGGCGTTTCATCAGGTCGGTCATCGTCAGCTTCGCGAGCGCCGCGTCCGCTGAAGACGGATCGAACATCGCGCGGTCGATCGCGCTGCGTTCGGCGGTGAGCTTCGCTAGTTCGGTTTCCGCCGCCTTGGCCGCCTTGCGCAGCCCCTGGCTCGCCTCGCGCGCCTCCGCCGCCGCCCGGCGGGCGTCTTTCTTGTTGAGCTTCGACACTTCCTTCGCGGTGTCGGCGGCGTCCTTGGCCAGCACGAACGCGATGTAATCGTCGAGGTTGCCGTCGAATTCCTTGGCGGTGCCTGCATCGACCAGCACCAGCCGGTCGGCGGTCATTTCCAGCATGTGGCGGTCGTGGCTGACGATCACCACCGCGCCGGTATATTGGTTGAGCGCCTGGATCAGCGCCTCGCGCGCGTCGACGTCGAGGTGGTTGGTCGGCTCGTCGAGGATCAGCATGTGCGGCGCGTCGCGGGTGATCAGCGCGAGCGCAAGCCGCGCGCGCTCGCCGCCCGACAATTTGCCGACCTTTGTCGTCGCCTTATCGCCGGAAAAGCCGAACCGGCCGAGCTGGGCGCGCACCGCCCCCGGCGTCGCGCCCTTCATTTGCGCGGTCATGTGCTGGAGCGGCGTTTCGTCGGCGTCGAGTTCCTCGACCTGGTATTGTGTGAAATAGCCGACGCGCATCTTGCCCGACGCGTTCATCGCGCCGTCCATCGGCGCGAGTTGCGCGGCGAGCAGGCGCGCGAGCGTGGTCTTGCCGTTGCCGTTGCGGCCGAGCAGCGCGATGCGGTCGTCGGGGTCGAGGCGCAGGTTGAGGCGGCTCAGGATCGGGGTGTCGCCATAGCCGACGCTCGCCATGTCGAGCGTGATCAGCGGCGGGCGAAGCTCGCTGGGCGAGGGGAAGTCGAAGCTGAGCGACGGGTCGTCGACCAGTTCGGCGATCGGCTGCATCTTCGCCAGCGCCTTGGCGCGCGACTGCGCCTGCTTGGCGGTGGAGGCGCGTGCGGAGTTTCGGGCAATATAGTCCTGGAGCTTCTCACGCTCGGCCTGCTGCCTGGCGCGGGCGGAGGCGAGCTGCGCCTGGCGCTCGGCGCGCTGGCGTTCGAACGAATCGTAGCCGCCGGGGTAGAGCCAGAGCTTGCCGCGTTCGAGGTGGAGGATGTGGTCGACCACGTTGTTGAGGAAATCGCGCTCGTGGCTCACGATCAGGATCGTCGCGGGATAGGATTTGAGGAAATCCTCCAGCCACAGCACCGCTTCGAGATCGAGATGGTTCGACGGTTCGTCGAGCAGCAGCAGATCGGGCTGCGAGAAGAGGAGCGCCGCCAGCGCGACGCGCATCTTCCACCCGCCCGAAAAGCTGTCGAGCGGACGGTGCTGCGCGGCTTCGTCGAAGCCGAGCCCGACCAGGATGCGCGCGGCGCGGCTCGGCGCGGCGTGGGCATCGATCGCGTTCAGGCGTTCGTGAATTTCGCCGAGCCGGTCGGGATCGTGACTGGTCTCGCTCTCGTGCATCAGCGCGGCGCGCTCGGTGTCGGCGGCGAGCACGGTCTCGAATGGCGTCGCGTCGCCCGACGGCGCTTCCTGCGCGATATAGCCGAGCCGGCTGCCGCGCGGCATGTCGGCGCTGCCCGCGTCGGGATCGAGCATCCCGGCGATCACCTTGACCAAAGTGGTCTTGCCCGCACCATTGCGGCCGATCAGCCCGACGCGGCTCCGCGGCGGCAGCTTCGCGGTCGCGCCGTCGAGGATCGCCCGCCCGCCGAGGCGGACCGTGATGTCGGTCAGGTTGAGCATGGCGCGCCGCCTGTAGGCGACGCGCGCCGTCCCCGCCACCCCTCATGACCGGGGATATAACGGTATCGTTTTGGGATAATGCGGAAGTTTGCCAGGATGACGGTGGTGTGACGCGGGTCTAAGGAACCGCGCATGGTCGATCTCGCTATATTGTATGAACACCCGCAATGGTTTGCGCCCCTGTTTGCCGCGCTCGACCGGCGCGGCATCGACTATGCCGCGTTTGGGCCCGAGGGTAACTGGAGCCCCGGCTACGGCGCGATCCCGGCGCCCGTCGTGTTCAATCGCATCGCCATGTCGAGTTTCCTGCGCGACGCCGAGCATCCGATCTTTTACGCAATGGGGCTGCTCGATCACTGGCGGCGCTCGGGCGCGCGGGTGATCAACGGCGCCGACGTGATGGCGATCGACGCGTCGAAGGCGCGGCAACTCGCGCTGATCGCTTCGCTGGGACTGGCGATCCCGGAGACCCGCATTGTGCATCGGGTGGCGGATATCGAAGCTGCCGCGGCGACGCTGTCGTTTCCCCTGATGGTGAAGGTCAATATCGGCGGGTCGGGAGCGGGCATCGTCAAGTTCGACAATATGGCCGAGCTACGCTGGGCGGTGAACGAAGGCGAACTGCCAAGGAGCGTGGACGGCGTGCTGCTGGTGCAGGATTTCGTGCCGCCGCGCGACGGCAAGATCACGCGGATCGAGACGCTCGACCGCGACTATCTCTACGCGATCGACATCGCCGGCGGCGGCGCGTTCGACCTCTGCCCGGCCGATTCCGGGATCACGATGACGGTGGCCGAACCCGATCAGGGGTTGATCGAGGCTGCGGAGCGGATTGCCGCGGAAATGCGCCTCGACGTCGGCGGGATCGAGGTGATGATCGACGACCGTGACGGCACCCCGCGCTTCTACGATATCAACGCCTTGTCCAATTTCGTCGCCAATCCGCTCGACGTGCTCGGCTGGGACCCGCACGACAAGCTGATCGATTTCCTCGACATGGTCACCGCGAAGAGCTTCGCCTAAAAGATCGTCACCATGCGCTACGGGTATTGGATGCCGGTGTTCGGCGGTTGCCTGCGGAACGTGCCCGACGAGGGGATGGCGGCGAACTGGGACTATGTGAAGCGGCTGACGCAGCGGTCGGAGCAATTGGGCTATGACCTGACGCTGATTGCCGAACTCAACCTCAACGACATCAAGGGCGTCGACCAGCCCGCGCTTGACGCCTGGTCGACCGCGGCGGCGCTGGCGGCGGTGACCGATCGCATCGAACTGATGGTCGCGGTGCGCCCCAACTTTCACCACCCTGCCTTGTTCGCGAAAGCGGCGGCGAACATCGACTGCATTTCGGGCGGGCGGCTTGCGCTCAATGTCGTGTCCTCATGGTGGGCGGACGAGGCGAGGCAATACGGGTTGCGGTTCGACCAGCATGACGACCGTTATGCGCGGACCGAGGAGTGGCTGACCGTGGTCGACGGGCTGTGGACCGAGGAACGGTTCAGCTTAGACGGTCGGTTCTATCAGACGGAGAACGACCATTGCCGCATCGTCGCGACCAGCGCGCCCGCGCTCATGTCAGCGAGCTTCATGTCGAGCAGAATGACGTCAAACCGTTCGACCCCGCGGCGCAGCGTGTCGGCGGCGTCGAGCCGCGACACCGCCGTGACGGCGAATTGCGGATGCAGGTCGAGCGCCAGCGCAACGATTGCGCGCGTGTCGGGATCGTCGTCGACCAGCAGCGCGCGGATCGTCATGCCGCCAGCGCTCTGGTCGCGGCGCGCACGCTGGCGAGTCCGCCGCGCGTCACGATCAGATGGTCGATCAGCGTGATGTCGAGCGTGGCGAGCGCGGCTTCGAGCGCCATTGTCTGTACAATATCGGCGCGGCTGCTCTCGCGCAGACCCGACGGATGGTTATGCGCGACGATGACGCTCATCGCGCCGATTTCCAGCGCGCGCGCCGCAATCGTGCGGACGCAGAAGGGCGTACCGCTGGGCGTACCGCTGGCGTGAAGCTCGTCGGCGAGCAGCCGGTCGTATGCGTTCAAATACAGCACGCGGACGTGTTCGTTGGCCTCGTCGGCCAGGTGCACCATCAGATAATCGCGAAGCGCGCGCGCCGTTGGCAACACCCGCCGGGCGTCGAGATCGGCGCGCGTTGCATCGCGAAGCGCCCCCCTGACCGCCTGCAGCAGCGCAACGACGCGTGAATCGCCCGCCGCGCGCAATTGGCGCGCCGGAGTCGCGGAAAGCAACAGCGGCAACGAACCGAATTCGTCGATCAGCGAGCCCGCCAGGGCGGGCGAGTCGATCAGGCCGGCGGCGGCGAAGAGCTGCTCCAGGACGATTCTGGACCCAACCGCTTCTCCCGGTTGCGATGACGGATGGTGCCAAGCAGCAACAGGATCAACATC
>JAFEEZ010000149.1 GCA_018240825.1 Pseudomonadota bacterium
GACGCACCATCGACAGGCCCCTCTCCCCGACCCTCTCCCCGGAGGGGAGAGGGAGAAAAATAGCGACACGGGGTGTGTCTTTCGTGACTTTAGTTTTCAAAACCCCGTGAAGTTTGTGTGAAGTTTGGCTGCTGACATGACCCCCCGCATCCTCATCATCGCCGGCAGCGATTCGGGCGGCGGCGCGGGCATCCAGGCCGACATCAAGACGGTGACGATGCTGGGTGGCCACGCCATGACCGCGATCACCGCGATTACCGCGCAGAATACCTTGGGCGTACAGGCGGTGCTGCCCGTGCCGCCCGCGATGGTGGTGGCGCAGATCAATTCGGTGGTGACCGACATCGGCGTCGACGCGGTCAAGATCGGGATGATCGGATCGGCCGAGACGGCGCATGCGGTGGCGGATGTACTGATCGGGCTGAAGGTGCCGATCGTGTTCGACCCGGTGATGGTGGCGACCAGTGGTGACACGCTGGCGGATGCGGAGACGATCGCGGCGTTCGAGCGGTTAATGCGGCTGGCAACGGTCGTGACGCCCAACACGCCCGAATTGTCGGCGTTGAGCGGATACGACGTGATCGATGAGGTGTCACAGCAAGTCGCTGTCGATAGGCTGCTGGATGAGCGAGGCTGCAAAGCCGTACTTGCCAAGGGTGGGCACATAGTATGGGAGGGTGAAACCTACGGCACGAAGACCGACAGGACGGCGTTCGCTTACGACAATCGGACACGGATTTTCGACGTGCTTTTCGAGCATGACGAAGCAGTCGAGACGATTTGGGACGCCGAGCGCATCGAAACGACCAGCACGCACGGCACCGGCTGCACGCTCGCCTCGGCGATCGCGACTAACCTTGCATACGGCAAGCCGCTCAAGGCTGCCGTCGCCCGCGCGCGCCAGCTCGTGCGGCTAGCGCTGCGCGACGCGCCGGGGCTGGGCGGCGGTCATCGGCCGATGGGGCACCAAACGGTGCGGCTCGATCTCGGGCCGGGCGCGCGGCTCAATCAGGTCACGGTGCCGACCGATGACTACGCCGCATCGTGCGCCTTCTACACCGAGCTCGGGCTCAAGCAGATCGTCCGCACCGACGACGCGCATTACGCGCGCTTCGAAGCGGCGGGCGGCGCGACGCTGTCGGTCGAATCCGGTGCACGGCCGACCGTCTATTTCGAGTGCGAAGACCTTGATGCCGAAGTCGCGCGACTCCAGAAAGCGGGGGTGACATTCGATCAACTCCCGACCGAGCAATCCTGGCTCTGGCGCGAGGCACGGCTGACCGATCCGTCGGGCAATCCGCTATGCCTGTATCAGGCCGGCGAGAACCGGCGCTACCCGCCGTGGCGGCTCGACTGATGCCGGGCCTCAAGCACGAAAAGCTCTGCCTCGCACCTGTCGCCGGTGTCGATGAAGCCGGCTGCGCACCGCTCGCTGGGCCAGTCGTCGCCGCCGCGGTGATCCTTCCGGCCAAGGGCATCCCGCGCGGGATCGACGATTCGAAGAAACTGAGCGCGGCCGAGCGTCATCGGCTCCACGACCGTCTGCGCAAATGCGCGATCGTCGGGGTCGGCATCGTCGAGAATGACGAGATCGACGTGCTCAACATTTATTGGGCGCGGATGAAGGCGATGACGCTGGCGGTCGAACAGATTTGCGCGGTGATTGGGTGCGACCCGGGCCATGTGCTGGTCGACGGCAACCGCCTGCCGCGATGGAGCTATCAGGCGACCGCGATCGTTAGGGGCGACGGCATCAGCCTGTCGATCGCCGCCGCGTCGATCGTCGCCAAGCACACCCGCGACCAGATCATGATCGCCCACGCCGAATCATATCCGCATTACGGCTGGCAACGGAACAAGGGCTATCCCGCGCCCGAGCATCTGCGCGCGCTGAAGGAGCACGGTCCGACCCCGCTCCACCGCCGCAGCTTCGCGCCCGTCGCGCAAATCGCGTTACCGCTCTAGCCGAGTCTTTTGCGCCACACCCCACAATTTGGGTCTGTGGATAACTCGCGACTCAACATCTGGAGGCGCTCGCGAAATGTTCCGGTTTCTTAACGATTTGGTAACCGAACTCGTTAACTAAACTTCGCTTGACCGGAGTCCGCGCGCCCGGTTTTCGTGGGCGCGAGCAATGGGGAAGGGGTAATCGATGGGGGTCATCGAGAAGGTCAAGCGCGCGCCTGTCGCATTCGACGGCACCTTGCCGCTCGATCAGATTCTGATGGGCGATTGCATCGAGACGATGCGCGGGCTGCCGGCCAAGTCGGTCGACCTGATCTTCGCCGACCCGCCCTATAACCTCCAGCTCGGCGGCGACCTGTCGCGCCCCGATGGCAGCCATGTCGACGCCGTCACCGACGATTGGGACAAGTTCGATTCGCTGACCGCGTACGACCGTTTCACGCGCGAATGGCTGACCGAGGCGCGGCGTATCCTGAAGGACAATGGTGCGATCTGGGTGATCGGCAGCTATCACAACATCTTCAAGGTCGGCTCGGCGATCCAGGACCTGGGATACTGGATCCTCAACGACATCGTCTGGCGCAAGGCCAACCCGATGCCCAATTTCAAGGGCACGCGCTTCACCAATGCGCATGAGACTTTGATCTGGGCGTCGACGGGCGAGAAGGCGAAATACACCTTCAACTATCGCAGCATGAAGACGCTCAACGACGAGCTCCAGATGCGCAGCGACTGGGAATTCCCGATCTGCGGCGGGCAGGAGCGGTTGAAGAAGGGCGGCGTGAAAGTCCACCCGACGCAGAAGCCCGAGGCGCTGATCTATCGCATCCTGCTGGCGTGCACGAAGCCGGGCGACGTGGTGCTCGACCCGTTCTTCGGCACCGGCACCACCGGTGCGGTCGCAAAGCGGCTCGGCCGGCGCTGGATCGGTATCGAGCGCGAGCCGATATATATCGAAGCAGCCGAGGAGCGGATCGCCGCCGCGTTACCGCTCGACGAATCGGCGCTGACGACCATGCAGTCCCCCAAGGCCGCGCCGCGCGTCGCGTTCGGCGCGCTGGTCGAAAACGGTATGCTGGTGCCCGGCTCCATGTTGACCGATTCCAAGCGCCGCTGGTCGGCGGTCGTTGGCGCGGACGGCTCGCTCAAGTCGAGTTGCGGTCAGGCCGGGTCGATCCACAAGCTCGGCGCAACGTTGCAGAATGCCCCGGCGTGCAACGGCTGGACCTTCTGGCATTACGAGGCGGCGGACGGGCTGAAACCGATCGATGCACTGCGGCAGACCTATCTGCTGGCGACGCAGCCATAGTCTTTTCAACCGTTCGCCCTGAGC
>JAFEEZ010000014.1 GCA_018240825.1 Pseudomonadota bacterium
ACTTGCAAAACGCCATCTCGCCCCCTTGTCCAAGAGCTAACCCGGATTGTCCGCAAAGAAAAGATGTCCGGACAACTTTCTTGCTACCCGCCATCGCCCGATGTCATTAAACGCTTGAAAATCGCGGCGGCTTGCTTTTTCACGAGCCGATCATGTCGATCCATAGGGTTTGGCTGGACGAGGCGATCCGGCGCATCGAAGCTGATTTCAACCGATCGGCGGACACCCACCTCGTCCGGCTCGACCTGCCGAGATTTCCCGGCGTCACGCTGTATTTGAAGGACGAAAGTTCGCATCCGACGGGCAGCCTCAAGCACCGGCTCGCGCGATCGCTGTTCCTCTATGCGTTGTGCAACGAATGGATCGGCCCGCAGACGTGCGTGATCGAGGCGTCGTCGGGCTCGACCGCCGTCAGCGAGGCGTATTTCGCGCGAATGCTGGGATTGCGGTTCATCGCCGTGGTGCCGGCGTCGACCGCCGCCCCCAAGCTCGACGCGATCCGTTTCCACGGGGGCGAAATCCATGCGGTGGCGGATCCGGGCGCGATCTATGTCGAGGCGGAGCGGCTCGCCGTCGAAACCGGCGGCCATTACCTCGATCAGTTCACCTATGCCGAACGCGCCACCGACTGGCGCGGCAACAACAACATCGCCGAATCGATCTTCGCGCAGATGGCCGAGGAAGAACACGCCATTCCCCGCTGGATCGTATGCGGCGCGGGAACCGGCGGCACGTCCGCGACGATCGGGCGCTTTTTGCGCTACCGACGTCACCCGACGCAGCTGTGCGTCGCCGACCCTGCGTCGTCGGTATTTCACCGTCACTTCGCCGACCCCGGCGTCACCGCCATGCCCGACGGCTGTTCGTCACGCATCGAAGGAATCGGCCGCCCGCGCGTCGAACCAAGCTTCGTGCCATCGGTGATCGACCGCATGATCGCCGTCGACGACGCCGACAGCCTGGGCGCGATGCGCGCGCTCAGCGACCGGCTCGGCCGCCGCGTGGGCGGATCGACCGGCGCCAACATGATCGCCTGCGCCGCACTGATCCGCGAGATGGCGGAAAAAAACGAACGCGGCAGTATCGTCACGCTGCTTTGCGACGGCGGCGACCGCTATAGCTGCACATATTATGACGACAAATGGTCGGCGGAACACGGCATCGACTGGCGGCCCGGTTCCGCGCAAGTGACGGAGCTATTCGCTACTTGAGCGGGCGCGCCACACGAGTCACTCGACCGGTTTGGCCCATTCGGTGTTGATCGCCAGCGCCGCCAGCGTGCAAAGCACCCCCGACAGAAGGTACGCGCCGACCGCCCACAAGCCGACATGCACCGCCAGAAGCAAGGCGACGAGCGGCGCGAATCCGGCGCCGATGAACCACGCCGCGTTGGCGACGATCGCAGCGCCCGTATAGCGATGATGCGTGGGGAAACGATCGTTGACCACGCCCGAGGACTGGCCGAAGGCGAGCCCCAGCAGCGCGAAACCGCCGAACATATAGGCGATCTGACCCGCCGCGCCCGCGTCGAGCAATTGCGGCGCAAACCCGGAATAGGCGCCGATCAATATTGCCGAAACGCCCAGCACCATGCGGCGCCCAACGCGGTCGGCCAGCAGGCCCGAGGCGACGATTGCGACGAGGCCCACGACCGCCGCGGCCATTTCGATCAGCAGGAAGCGTGTCCCGTCTTCGCCGCTCTCCACCGTGACCCACGACAGCGGGAAGACGGTGACGAGGTGGAACAACGCGAAGCTCGCCAGCGGCGCGAACGCGCCCAGGACGATCGTGCGCCATTCGGCGAACATGGTGCTAAACGCCGGGGACGGCTGCAATTCCCGGCTCTCGAACGCGCGCTCGAACGCCGGGGTCGCGACGATGCGCAGCCGCGCGAACAGCGCAACCGCGTTGATCGCGAAGACGACAAAGAACGGATAGCGCCAGCCCCAGTCGATGAAATCCTGGGGCGTCAATGTCGAGCGGAAGAAGGCGAACAGGCCGGCCGCGACCAGCAGGCCGAGCGGCGCGCCGAGCTGCGGAATCATCGTGTACCAGCCGCGCCGATTGCGGGGTGCATCAAGCGCCAAGAGCGACGGCAGTCCGTCCCATGCGCCGCCCCAGGCGAGCCCCTGTCCGATCCGGAATAGCCCCAACAGAGCGGGCGACGCCATGCCGATCTGGGTGTACGCCGGCAGGAACGCCATCGCGATCGTCGAACCGCCGAGCAGAAACAGCGCGATGGTCAGCTTGGTCCCGCGGCCGTAATTGCGGTCCACCCACATGAACAGCAGCGTGCCGAACGGACGCGCCGCAAACGCCAGCGCGAACATGCCGAACGAATACAGCGTGCCGGTAAGCCGGTCGGCAAATCCGAACGCCAGCGTCGGAAACACCAATACCGAGGCGATCGCAAAGACGAAGAAGTCGAAAAACTCGCTCGTCCGCCCGACGATGACGCCGATGGCCACCTCGCCGGGACGAATGTGGTGGCCGCGCGTATTGACGAGCCGTGCATCGCGCTCCAGCGGGGTCGAATTCGCCGTCGCGATCGATCCATTTGCCACTTGAACCTCCTTCTCGCGCCGGGCATTTCCTACCGGGCGCAACGCTTTTCCCGGGCAATGCGTTTCCTGCTCTCTTCGCAGCATTCGGGGGATTGGACAAAGTGTCCAATATCAACACGACGATAGCACACGATATGGCCACGGCCATGCGTGAACCGACACGATCCCCAACAGGCCGCGGCAAGCGGCTGGCCGCGCTCGCGGCGCTGCTGAGCCTCACGGCGTGCTCGCGCGAACGGCTGATCGTGCTGTTCCCTGCCGGCGACGTCGCGGTTCAGCAGCGCGATCTGATCGCGCTCGCGACCGTGCTGATGCTCGTCGTCGTCATCCCGGTGATCGTCATGACGATCGTATTCTCCCGCAAATACAGCGCCAGGCGGGACGGACACGAATACGATCCCCATTTCGATCATTCCACAGGGCTGGAGCTCGCGATCTGGTCGATCCCGCTTCTTATCGTGACGATTCTCGGCGCGGTGACATGGTCCAGTACGCACCTTCTGGACCCGTTCCGGCCGCTGGACCGGGTCGCGCCCGGCAAACCGCTGGGGCCGAACGCGAAATATCTCGATGTCCAGGTTGTGGCGATGGATTGGAAATGGCTGTTCATCTATCCCGAACAGGGGATAGCGACGGTCAACGAACTGGCGGTTCCGGTCAACGTTCCGGTGCGCTTCTCGATGACGTCGACAAGTCAGTTCAACACGTTTTACGCGCCGACGATGGCCGGCATGATCTACGTCATGCCGGGAATGAACGCCAAGCTGCATGCGGTGCTCAACAAACCGGTCGAAAGTTTCGGATATTCGGGCAATTACACCGGCCGCGGCTATTCGGACATGCGCTTTGCGCTGCATGGACTGGACGCCGCGAAATTCGACCAGTGGGTCGCCGGCGTGAAGGCGGGCGGCGGCGTGTTGCAACCGACCAATTACGTCCAGCTCGAGAAACCAAGCGA
>JAFEEZ010000150.1 GCA_018240825.1 Pseudomonadota bacterium
GCGCAACAACATGGTCGACGTCGTCGTCGCGACCGGCGCCAGCATCGTCGACATGGATTTCTTCGAAGGCCTTGGCCACAAGCACTACCAGGCGCTTGAAATCCCTGACGACGATACGCTGCGCTCGCTGTACATCGACCGCATCTACGACACCTATATCGATGAAGAGCAGCTCCAGGATTGCGACCACACGATCGGCGAGATCGCGAACAGCCTGGAGCCCAAGCCCTATTCGAGCCGCGCGTTCATCCGCGAGATGGGCAAGTATCTGGTCGAGCACGGCAAGAAGGAGAACAGCCTGGTCAAGCTCGCCTACGAGCACGACGTGCCGATCTTCTGCCCGGCGTTCGTCGATTCGTCGGCCGGGTTCGGCCTCGTCAAGCACCAGGTCGACCGCGCGAAAGAGGGCAAGCCCTACATGGTGCTCGACGCGATCGCCGATTTCCGCGAGCTGACCGAGATCAAGATCAAGGCCGGCACCACCGGCCTGCTGATGATCGGCGGCGGCGTGCCCAAGAATTTCATCCAGGATACTGTGGTCTGCGCCGAAATCCTCGGCCATGAGGATGTCGAGGTGCACAAATACGCCGTGCAGATCACCGTGGCCGACGTGCGCGACGGCGCCTGCTCGTCCTCGACGCTGCAGGAAGCGGCGAGCTGGGGCAAGGTCAATACCGGGATCGAGCAGATGGTGTTCGCGGAAGCTGGGTCGGTGATGCCGCTGCTCGCCAGCGACGCCTATCATCGCGGCCGCTGGAAGGAACGCGCCAAGCGCGCATGGGCGAAGTTATTCGCCTAATTTAGTTGCGATAGCGAACCGATTGAGGCAGCCTTCCCCCGGTTAAATCTGGGGGAGGCTTCTTCATGCAGAGCGAAATCCTGAAGCCGATGGTCGTGCTGATCGCGTGGACGATCATCATGCTTGTCTGGCTGATCGCCACGCGCTTGCCGGCGATGAAGGCCGCAGGAATCGACATCACGAAGCTGACCGGCGGCAAAGGGACCGACGCCGACGGCGTCCTGCCCGCGAGCACGCAGTGGAAGGCGCACAATTACAATCATTTGATGGAACAGCCCACGCTGTTTTATGCCGTCTGTCTGGTGATCGCGTTCACTGGAGCCGGCAACGGCGTCAACGCCTGGATCGCCTGGGGCTATGTTGCTCTGCGAATCGTCCACAGCCTGTGGCAAGCGACCGTCAACAAGGTGTCGATCCGCTTCCTGCTGTTCGCGTTGTCGACGCTCTGCCTCATTGCATTGACGCTGCATGCTGCGATGGCGGTGTTCGGCTGGCATCATGGCTGAGAAGTTCGAACGTCATCGCCAGCCGTGGCGGCCGGACGAAGTTCAGAAGCTGCATACCCTCGCCAGGAAAGGCATGGCGCTCAAGGCGATCGCCAGGGCGCTCACCCGCAGCGAGGAATCGGTGAAAGCGCGCGCGAAGGAAGACGGCCTGTCGATCGCAAAGCTGCATTGAGGCGGCGATGTATATTGTCGTCGTCCTGACCTTGATGCTGATCTTGCCGCTGACTGGTGTCGCCGTACAATACGGCCAGCAGCCGTTGCTGCTGCTGGTCGGCAAATGGTTCGTGTTCTTCGCCGTGGGTTGGCGATTGGCGATCGCCGGGGTGCGTCAGATCGTCCAGCCTCGCTTCACGGCGACGGATATCTTCGGCCTGACCGAGCCGGGTGCGCTGGTGCTGGTGCGCGAACTCGGCTTCGCCAATCTCGGCGCGGGCATATTGGGGATTGCATCGCTTTGGGCGCCCAGCTTCACCCTGCCCGCCGCTGTCGCCTCCGCCATCTTCTACGCCGCCGCAGGGGCGATGCACGCGCTTGCGGGGCATCGCGGTCTGAACGAAAATGTCGCGATGGTCAGCGACCTGGGCATCGCGGCGGTGCTGGCGGCGTACGTTATCTGGGCTTGGCTTACCCAAACAAGCGGTTCAGGCTGCGGTCTAGCGTGACCAACTGCCACAATGTGCGGCCATGCTCGGCGCGGCCCGCCCTGTGGTCGGCGACAAGCTGTTCGATCGCCGCGCGGTCGAACCATTGCGACAGCTGGGGCGAACGCGCGAGGCTACACGCTTCGTCCGCCAGGCTCCCGCGAAACCACGCGCCGATCGGCGTGACGAAACCCATTTTCGGCCGGTAGAGAATTTCGCGCGGCAAATAGCGTTCCATCGCTTTCTTCATCAGCCATTTGCCCTGCCCGCCGCGCAACCGCATGCCGACGGGCAGCGACGCGGCGAATTCCATCAACTTGTAATCGAGCAACGGCTCGCGCGCCTCCAGGCTCACCGCCATGCTGGTGCGGTCGACCTTGGTCAGAATGTCGCCGGTCAGCCAGTGCCGGATGTCGGCATATTGCGCGCGGTCGAGCGCGTCGCGCACCGGCGCATCGCGCATCGTCGCCACATAGCGGTCCTCGGCGCGATGTCCGCCGAGTTCGCGCCACGCCGCGGCGGTGAACAGTCGTTGGCGCAACGCTGGCGTCGTCACCCCGACCGATCGCGCGTACGCCGCCGCGCTGTCGTCGGCGAGCGCGAGCAGGGTCGTCTTGGCGCGAAACGGTCGCGGCGCCCAGTCGGCCTTCGGATAGAACCGCCCGAGCGTCCCGAACACAGTCGACGACAGCCCGCGCGGAAACAGCGCGCGGACCCGCTCTTCGGCGACCTGGAATTTGTAACGGCGATACCCGGCGAATGCCTCGTCGGCGCCATCGCCCGACAAGGCGACCGTCACCTGCTCGCGCGCCAGCTCGCACACGCGGTAGGTCGCCAGCGCCGACGCATCGGCGAACGGTTCGTCGAACGCCGCCGTCAGCCGGTCGATCAGCGCGAAGTCGTCGGCAGCGACCAGGCGCTCGCGGTGATCGGTGTGGTATCGCGCGGCGACGGCATCGGCGTAGGCGCGCTCGTCGTGACCCGCTTCGCGAAACCCGATCGTGCACGTCTTGACCGCATCCTTCGAGGCCTCCGCCATCAGCGCGACCACCGCCGAACTGTCGACGCCGCCCGACAGGAACGCGCCGAGCGGCACGTCGGACACCATCCGCAACCGGACCGCGGCGCGCATCCGCTCGACGAGTTCGGCTTCCAGGGTCTTGACCGAACCAGTCGCCCGGCGCGTGAAATCCAAATCCCACCACCGCGCCGGTCGGGGAATTCCTTGCCCGCGCTCGAGCAGCAGGAAATGCGCAGCGGGCAATTTCTTCACGCCCGCGATGATGCAGGCGTCATCGGGAATATAGCCGA
>JAFEEZ010000151.1 GCA_018240825.1 Pseudomonadota bacterium
AAGAAGTCGAGGACAGTCGAGCCGGGATAGGACAGCGCGCGAACAAGCCTCTCGATCACTGCGGCGGGCTTCTGCGTGGGGTGCCCGACGCGCTCTAGCGAGTTACCGTTGAGCCTCCCGATGCGCCAGACGTTCGTCGGGTTGCGTCCCTTCTCAACTGACTCAGGGTTGAGCCGCTTGTCCTTTAGGTACGCCGCCTTTGTCGCCTCGTCGAATGGCTCCCGCACAGCGTCGAGGTCGAAGAAGTACTTTTTGGTCTTGGCGAACCACGCAATCTCCTCGTGGCGGTTAGCGAAGAACCGCTGGGCGCTCATGCCGTTCGGGTAGTTCCAGATGATGAGGTTCGCGAGCAGCATCTTGCTGTGCTGCCGCATGTGAGAAATGATGGAGAGCAGGTCACCGGACCCTGCTTCGCCTTGGTATTGCAGCCCACCGAAGATCGCGATGCTGCCAGTGGGAGCTAGCACCCGCTCAGCCTCGGCTAACCACAGCTTCGCCCAGCCGATGTAGTCAGCGTGGTCGTCCCAATGAGCGAGCATGATGTTGTACGGCGGGTCGCACACGATCAGCTGAACTGAATCGTCTGGTATTTTGGCGAGCACGTCGAGACAGTCGCCAACTGCGAATACATGCCGCGTGCGCCCCTCGGTGCCAGCGGTGACGAGCGCTTCTGACGAATGCTTCTGCCCGGACTTCCGCAGGGCGTTCATCGCGCGATGCCCTGCGTTCCGGTGCGATCGGTTTGCCATCTAGAACTTCACCTTCAAATCGTTCCTGCCGACCATGCGCGACCCTCGCCGGCTCGGTCCAGCGCTTTCACGCGATGTTGGGCTTCGGGTCGAGGTCGTCGGCAATCACCTTGAGCGCCGTTCGGGCAACCTGAAGCATCACCTCCGCCATCTCACCAGCCTTCCAAGGCGTGTGCTTGCAGTAGAGCGAGGCGATCTGGAACATATGCTCAAAGTCGCCTGCTTTGACCGTGATATTCTCGCAATAGTTCTGGTTGATCTCACGGGAGAGGCTGCTCGCCGTAACTCGGTCGATGCGATTGAGCAGCCCTGAGTCATGGACGACTTTGACCACACGTCCGTCTGGACGGCAGACCTCGAATGACTCGGTGGCGAAGTTCGAACCTTGCAGGAACACGACATAAGGGAAGTGCCGTTCGTCGAGCATGAAGTTGCGAAGCTCTAGGACGTTCTTGTGCATCCGCTCGATGGCGTTGCCAGCCGCCATGAAGTCCTGATCCTTGTTCTTGCCTTGCAGCTTGCCAGCAAGGATCATCTCCACGTCATTGCCTTGATGCTTCGATTCTCCGACCAGTATGACCCGCCACTTGCCATGCCGATCCCGCACCTCGGTGACTGCCCCGTCGGGTCTGATGCTGGCGCTTTCAACGAACAGGGCTTGCCCGAGCCTGGGGTCGAAGCTCCGCAGCTTCTCGTTGATCTCTTTCTTGCTGAGTGAGGTGCGTTGCCGAAACTCGAGGTCCGGAAACTCCGCCGCGAGCTCAGCCATCACGCCCGCGGTGACTTGGCGGATTGAGAGGTCGTGCGCTTGAGCAGCCGCGCCGAAGATTGTCAGCGGTCCGCCACCTAGCCGCTGTTGAACACTGAGGCGCAGCGCCTGCCCCTTGCCCGTAAACTCGACTTCACCAGCCATGTACGCTTCGTCCCCCGACGGTTGTTCGGGTGAGCCGTATCAAACGGGAGGGGTGCGAGAAAGCGGCAACTGCGCCAGCTTACGGGGTGCTTACGGTCAGCGCGCACGCCGTTAGCAGCCCCTTTCGGACCTAGTGCTAAGCGGCTGTGGTTATTGGTGAAAAGTGGCGCGCCCGGAAGGATTCGAACCTCCGACCCCCAGATTCGTAGTCTGATGCTCTATCCAGCTGAGCTACGGGCGCGCGGAAGAGGCGTCCCTTAGAGAGGTCGTCCGGCTAGCGCAAGTGCGTTGCGCGCCGTGGACGCGCCCCGTAGACCAAGGAGCATGAAACGCTGCGCCGCGCTCCTGTTCGTCCTGTTCGCCGCCGGTTGCGCGCAATCGACCGACAAATATCCTTCGCTCGCGCTGCGCCCCATCGAAATGCGATCGGACGCGGAAACGGTGACGCCAGTGCCCCAAGCGACGCCCGACGCCACGCTCGACGCGCAACTCGCAACGTTGACCGCCAAGCTCGCGCAGATCGACAACGACTTCATGGCGGGCGCCGCGAAGGCCGATGCCGCAGCCAAAGCAAAGGGCGCGCAAGCGATCGGCAGCGACCAATGGCTCAGCGCGCAGGGTTCGCTCGTCGAACTCGAAGAATTGCGTGGCGACACGCTAGGGATGATCGCCGATATCGAAAGGATGATTACCGACCGCGGCGAGGCGAACCTGCCTCCCTACCCCGCGCTCGACGAATTGCGCGCCAGGGCGCAAGCCCAACTCGACGGCGAGGTTCAAAATATCGCAGCAATCAAGGGCCAGTCGGGCGCGAAATAGGCCGATCGAGCGTATAGACGATCATTCGCCCGATCGGGTCGCCGGCTTCGTAAAGCGGATGGTCGAAATCGAGCTCCTCGCGCCGCGCCATGCCGAGCCGCAGCATCAGGCCCCACGATCGTTTGTTGCCGGCATTGGTCCAGGCGGCGATGCGCGGACGGCTGGTGTTGGCCCAGCCCCACGCAATGCTCGCCTCCGCGGCTTCGCGCGCGATTCCCTGCCCCCAATAGGGCTGCGCGATCCGCCAGCCGATCTCGAGTTCGTCGGCCACGCCAGTCCCGGGATAGCCGCTCAGCCGTACGCCGCATACGCCGGCAAGTACACCATCGGCCTTGTGATCGACCGCCCACATCGTGTGCCCGTCACGTTCCTGCGCCGCCACCAGCCGGTCGATCAACGCATCGAGGTCCGCGCGCGGCCGCACCCCGCCGAAATGCTCCATCATCGGCGGCGTGTTGATGATTGTGTTGAAAGTCGGCTTGTCGTCCTCACGCCACGGGCGGAGAACCAAGCGTTCCGTCTCGATCATTTGGCGAGCAACCTGGCGGCGTGGAGCGCGTGATAGGTCAGCACGCCCGAGCACCCCGCGCGCTTGAACGCCATCAGCGTTTCGAGAACGACCGCGTCGCGCTCCGCCGCGCCGGCCGCGACCACCGCCTCGATCATCGCATATTCGCCGCTGACCTGATACGCGAACACCGGGACCTGGAACTCCGATTTCACCCGCAGGACGATGTCGAGATAGGGCAGCCCCGGCTTGACCATCACGCTGTCGGCGCCTTCGGCCAGGTCGAGTGCGACTTCGCGCAGCGCCTCATCGGAATTGGCCGGGTCCATCTGATAGGTCTTCTTGTCGCCCTTGAGCAGACCGCGGCTGCCCACTGCATCGCGGAACGGACCATAAAAGCCGCTGGCGTACTTCGCCGCATAGGACATGATCTGGACGTTGATGTTGCCCTCGGCCTCCAGCGCCGATCGAATCAGCCCGACGCGGCCGTCCATCATGTCGCTGGGCGCGATGATGTCCGCCCCCGCCGCGGCCTGATTGAGCGCCTGTCCCACCAGAACCTCGGCGGTCTCGTCATTGAGCACATAGCCGCCCGCGTCGAGCAAGCCATCGTGCCCGTGGCTGGTATAGGGATCGAGCGCGACGTCGGTCAGCACGCCAACCTCCGGCACCGCATCTTTGAGCGCCCGGATCGCGCGGCACATCAGATTCTCGGGATTGAGCGCTTCGCTGCCGTCATCGCTACGCAAGTCGGCCGGCGTATTGGGGAACAACGCGACGCACGGAATCCCCAGATCGCGCGCCTCCTCCGCCCGCGCGACGATGCCGTCGACCGACCAGCGCGACACGCCGGGCAAGGACGCTATCGGTTCCTCTACGCCCTCCCCCTCGGCGATGAACAGCGGCCAGATCAGGTCGGCGGGAGTCAGCACGGTTTCGGCATGCATCCGCCGGCTCCACGCCGAAGCGCGGATGCGGCGGAGGCGAAGTGCAGGGTATTGACTCATCCGCGCGCCATGCGCCCCTAACCGTTCGGGTGCAAGCGCCCCGCGGGCTCGCCGCTGGCGTGCGCGCGCTCCCCCGCTTCGTCCGGGTCGGGCGGCACGATCAGGACCTGCTCGCGCCAACGGCCATAACGGTAATAAAGCGCCGCCAGCGTCAGGCTGACCATCGATCCCAGCGGGAATGCCCACCACAAAGCATCGGCGCCGATCCAGCGCTGTCCCTCGATCGCGAACCCGAGCCGCACGGGATAGAATGCAACCGCTAGAATGATCAGCGGCGGCACCGTCGCGCCGTTGGAACGCACGGTCGAGAACAGCACCATCGTCGCGCCGAACATTACGAACGTCCAGGACGAGATCAGCTGGATGTGCCGTGCGATCTCGATTGCCGGGCTCGCGCGCCCCACGAACAGGGTCATGACCGGCCGGTCGAACAGGATGATCGCGGCGATCACCACCAGCGTGATGATGGTGTTGTAGATGATCCCCGACCGCGTGACCGCGCCGACGCGGTCCCACTTGCCCGCGCCGATATTCTGCGCCGCCATGCTCGACACCGCGACGCCGATCGCCATCGCCGGCATCTGGATATAGGTCCACAACTGCTGCGACACGGCATAGGCCGCGGCGGTGTCGACGCCCAGCCGGTTGACCAACCCCATCATCGTCAGCCCCGCGGTCGACATGACGAGCATTTGCGCGCCCATCGGCAGCCCCTTGGCCAGGATCGTCTTCACCAGCGCCTTTTCGGGGATCAGGTAGCGCACTTCCGCCCCACGCAGCCGGATCGGCAAATCGCGCGCATAGACGTAGATCAGCAGCCCCGCCGACGAGACGATCCCGGCGAGCAAAGTCGCGGTCGCCGACCCTCCAATCCCCATCTTGGGAAACGGCCCGATCCCGTCGATCAGCAGCGGGTTGAACGTCGAGTCGATCGCGACCGACAGCGCCATGAACCAGAGCGGCGTCAGCGAATCGCCGGTCCCGCGCAGGCTCATCTGAATCAGCACGCCAAGCATCGAGAAAGGCAGTCCGAGAAAGATCACGCGCAGGTAATCGCGCGCCATGTTCTGCGCCTCGCCGGGCGTTGCGAGCAGCCGCAGGATTTGCGGTGCGAACAGCCAGCCGATCACCGCGATCACCACCGCGCCGCCGACGACGAGGCCCACCGCTGACCCGAACGCCCGCCGCGCGCCTTCGATGTCGCCCCGACCGACCGACTGCCCGATCAGGATCGTCGCCGCCATGCCGAACCCGAACACCGCGCTGAACATCAGGAACATGATGATGTTGGCGTTGGAGGTCGCCGCCAGCGCGCCTTCGCCGAGGCAACGCCCGACCCAGATCGAGTTGATCGAGCCGTTGAGCGACTGGAGGATGTTGGAGGCGAGCGTGGGGAGAGCGAACGCCAGCAGCGTCGGGCCGATCGCGCCGACGGTGAGGTCGCGCTGGCGGCCGGAACCCGCGCGATCGCCCTCACCCTTCCCACCGCCTGCGGCGGCGGGCCCCTTCCCTCTCCCATCGGGGGAGGGAGGGAGGCGCGAAGCGCCGGAAGGGTGAGGGCGATCCACGATTGAGGGACTTAGCCCAACCGCGCCAGCGCCGCCGTCAGCCGCTCCGCCTCGGCCGATTTCTCGGCATGATCGGCGCGGGCCTTCTCGACCGCTTCCGGCTTGGCGCGCTCGACGAAGCTGGCGTTGTTGAGGCGGCCCGCGAGGCTGTCGCATTCCTTGGCCGCGGCCTTGATCGCCTTGGTTAGGCGGGCACGCTCGGCGTCGAGGTCGATCACGCCTTCGAGCGGGAGCACGAATGTTGCCTCGTCCACAACCACCTGAGCTGCACCGCCCGCAGGGATATCACCGACGGCAAGGTCGATGCGAGCGAGGCGTTCGATCGAGGGCCGTTGCCGCTCGAATCGCGCCAACGTCTCGGCCGACGCATCGCGCAGGTGCACCGCCAGCCGTGCGCCGGGCGGCACGTTAAGTTCGGTGCGGCTCGACCGCACTTCACTCACCAGCCGGATCAACCAGTCGATCTCCCTGCCCGCCTCCGGATCGATCGCCCGAGCATCCGCCATCGGCCATTTCGCGACGATCAAATCGTACTCGCGCTCGCCCAGCTTCGACCAAAGCTCTTCGGTCACGAACGGCATGAACGGGTGGAGCATCACCAAAATCTGGTCGAGCACCCAGCCCGACACGGCCCGTGTTTCCTCAATCTCTCCCCGTTCGCCCTGAGCTTGTCGAAGGGCGTGTTCCGCATCACGTGCTTCGACAAGCTCAGCACGAACGGAAAGGATGGGCTTGATCAGTTCGAGATACCAGTCGCAGAACCGGCTCCACGCGAACTGGTAGACCGCGTTTGCCGCGCCGTCGAAACGGTAATCGGCGAGCGCGAGATCGACCGCCTGCACCGTCTGGATCGTCTCGCCGATGATCCATTTGTTGACCGCTAGCGTTGCCTCAGGCGGCTCCAGCGTCTTCGACGCGCCAATCCCGTTCGCCTGGCAGAAGCGCGCCGCATTCCACAGCTTGGTCGCGAAGTTGCGATACCCCTCGACCCGCTTTTCATCCATCTTGATGTCGCGGCCCTGGCTCTCCATCGCCGCCATGAAGAAGCGCAACGCGTCGGCGCCGTAGCGATCGATCAGCCCCAGCGGGTTGACGACATTGCCCTTCGACTTGGACATCTTCTGCCCATCGGCGGCGCGAACGAGGCCGTGCAAATAGAGCGTACGGAACGGCACATCGCCCATGAAGTGCATCCCCTGCATCATCATCCGCGCATCCCAGAAGAACAGGATGTCGAAGCCGGAAATCAGCACGTCATTGGGGTAGCGATGCTGCCACTCGCCGTCCTCGGGCCAGCCCATCGTCGCGAACGGCCAGAGCGCGGAGGAGAACCAGGTGTCGAGAACGTCTTCGTCCTCCCAAACGGGCACAACATCTTCTTCCAGCTTCGCCGCAACCAGCATGGCCCCGGTCATGGCGCTGTCGCGGTCCGCCGCAATCCTGACTGGCTTACCGTAAAAGGCCTCCGCAAGCTTGATCCGCTCCTCCGGAGTTTCGGCGACAAACTCTTGTGAGGATGCAGATTGCGATTGCCCCTTCGGCGTTCGGCTAAAGGTGAGTCTGTCACCCTCTTTCGTGGGACCGTGGAGTGCTGGAATCCGGTGCCCCCACCACAGCTGGCGTGACACGCACCACGGCTGGATGTTCTCCATCCAGTTGAAGAAGGTCTTCTCCCAGCTCTTCGGCACGATCTTGATCGCGCCTGACTTGACGGCCTCGATCGGCGCCTTGGCGAGGGTTGCGGCGTCGACATACCATTGGTCTGTCAGCCACGGCTCGATCACGTCGCCCGAGCGATCGCCATAGGGCGTCTGGATCGAGCGCGGTTCGGCGTCGTGCTCGACGCCTTCCTTGTCGACAAAGGGCACGAGGAACCCCTCAGCCTTCAACTTCTCGACCACCAGCTTGCGCGCCCAGAAGCGGTCCACGCCGAGCAGATCGCCGGGGATCAGCCCGTCGGCGGTCTGCGTCACCTGCGCCCTGGCGTCGAGCATGTTGAGCATCTCGCCCGCCTTCATGCCCACGCGCTTGCCCACCTCGAAATCGTTGAAGTCGTGGCCCGGGGTGATCTTGACCGCGCCGGTGCCGAGCGACGGATCGGCATGCTCGTCGCCGATGACAGGGATCAGGCGGCCGGTGATCGGCAGCTTCACCTGTTTGCCGATCATCGCCTTGTAGCGCTCGTCCTCGG
>JAFEEZ010000152.1 GCA_018240825.1 Pseudomonadota bacterium
CAGCTATTTCGTCGCGCCCGGCATGCCGTCCGGCGACGGCCCGCCGGCCAAGGCGCCGACGCTCGGCTTTGCGATGACCGCGTTGCTGCCCAAGGGCGAGGGCGCGGTGGTGATCGGCGCCGACCGGCACGACCGCTTCCAGACACGGTTACAGTTCGGCGGGAGCGCGGAGGCGATGACTCTCGATATCGAGACGTTGCTCGACCTGACGGGTGAGACGCGCGCGGAAACACTTTATCTGTTGGACGGTGATGAGGTGGAGGAAACACTCCGCCATTGGTCGCGCCGTGTTGCTGACGCCGCGCCGACACCGCCGCGCGTGCCGAAACGGCAGACCGGCTGGTGTTCGTGGTACAACCTCTACGCCGCGATCGACGAGGCCGTAATCCTCGACCACCTCGCTGCCGCGAAGGCATTCCGCGACACGCAGAATGTCCCGCTCGATATCTTCCAGATCGACGACGGCTTTACGCCGGAAATGGGCGACTGGCTCGACGTTAAACCGCAATTCCCGCGCGGGATGGCGCCGTTGCTCGCCGATGTCGCCGCGGCGGGGTTCCGCCCTGGTCTCTGGATCGCGCCGTTCCTGGTGGGCAATCGCAGCAAGCTCTACGTCGCGCATCCCGACTGGGTTGTGCAGGACGCGGCGACCGGCGGGCCGCTGGTCGCGATGCATTTCTACGGCGAGTTCCGCTGGCACAAACGGTCGGAAGAGTATTACGTTCTCGACGTCACGCATCCGGACGCGGCGGCGTACATCGCCTCGGTCTTTCGTACTTGGGCCGGCTGGGGTGCCCGCTACATCAAGGCCGACTTTCTGCTCCATGGCATGGAATATGGCCCCGGGCGCGCGAGGTGGCGTGAAAGCGGGCTGTCGCGCGTCGCGGTCTGGCGGCGGATGATGGTGCTGATCCGCGAGGCGGTGGGCGATGACGTGATCCTATCGGGGTGCGGGTGCCCGCTCTGGGCGTCGGTCGGGCTGGTCGATGCGGTGCGGATCGGGCGCGATGTCGGAGTGACGTGGCACGGCGACTATTCCGCCGAAAGCCTGCTCCGCGACCTCCAGAGCCGCAATCACGCCAACGGCATTTTGTGGCAGGCGGACCCCGACTGCATCCTGCTGCGCGACCGTTTCCACGAGATGACCGACGCGCAGGTCGAGGCGCTGGCGCGATTCGCCGGGTCGGCCGGCGGGGTGACGATGACGAGCGACAAGCTCGACGAATTGCGCCCTGACCGCGCGGCGCTGTTCGCCGACATATTGCAAGCGCCGGTCACGGCCTGCGACTTTCCCGAGCTCGGCAAGGACGCGGCGGTGATCGTCCAGCGTGTCCGCGACGACGAAGCGACGATCGCGGTCAACCGCTTCGACCTCGCCGTGCTCGAAGGCACGCCGCGATGAGCGACGCGCATCCCCACCGGCGCCGCAACCCGCTGACCGGACGGCACGTGCTGGTGTCGCCGCAGCGCGTGCTGCGGCCGTGGCAGGGCGTCGACGACGGCAGGGCACCGCCGCGCGGGCCGGCGCACGATCCGGATTGCTATCTGTGCCCTGGCAACACCCGCGCGACCGGCGCGGTGAACCCGGTCTATCGTGGCACCTACGCTTTCGACAACGATTATCCGGCGCTGCTCGACCAACCCGCCTCGGGCGTCGACGATCCGCTGTTCGGCCGCGACGCGGTGACCGGCGCTGCTCGCGTGCTGTGCTTTTCGCCCGATCACGGCGCGACGCTGGCGCGTCTCGACAATCCGGCGATCGAGCGCGTGGTCGATGCTTGGTGCGACGAAGCGGCGATGCTCGGCCGGCGTTTTGCGTCGGTGCAGGTGTTCGAGAACAAGGGCGAGATGATGGGGTGCTCCAACCCCCACCCCCACGGCCAGATCTGGGCGAGCGATTTCATTCCCGACGAAGTCGCGATCGAGGATGCGCAGCAGCGGACCTGGTTCGATGCGCACGGCCGGCCGCTCTTGCTTGAAGTGATCGAACGCGAGGCCGATGGCGAGCGCCAGATCGAGGCGAACGAGCATTGGCTGGCGTTCGTGCCATTCTGGGCGACCTGGCCGTTCGAGACGTTGCTCGCGCCGCGCGCGCCGGTCGTCCGGCTGCCCGAACTCGATGCGCCGCAGCGCGCTGCCCTGGCTGATATTATCGGGAGGCTCACCCGTCGCTACGATGCGCTGTTCGGCGCGCCGTTTCCGTATTCCATGGGCTGGCACGGGGCGCCATTCGACGACGCTGAAGCGCCGCATTGGCGACTCCACGCGCATTTCTATCCGCCGCTGCTGCGCTCGGCGAGCGTGCGCAAGTTCATGGTCGGATATGAAATGCTTGCCGAAGCGCAGCGCGACCTCACCCCCGAACAGGCCGCACAGATGCTGCGCGACGCTCCCCCGTGACCCCGCACAATCGCGCGACTGCGGCATTCATGGCCGCTTTCGGAACAGCGCCGGCGCGCTGGTTCCAGGCACCCGGCCGAGTCAATCTGATCGGCGAGCATACCGATTATAACGATGGTTTTGTCCTGCCTTGCGCGATCGATCGTCAGACCGCGGTGGCGTGGGGACCGGCGAATGATGCCGAGATCGATGTCGTTGCGGCGGATGCCGGCGGCCGCGACCGTTTCGCCCCCGTGTCGCCGATCGCGCATGCCGACGCCGAATGGGCCAACTATATCCGCGGCGTCGCCGACGAACTCATGAAAGCCGGGCATGCGGTGGTCCCCGCCAGGCTGGCGATCGCCGGCGACGTGCCGTTGGGAGCTGGGCTGTCATCCTCTGCGTCACTCGAAGTCGCGGTCGCGCTGGCGCTGACCGGCGGCGCGCTCGATGGGGTCGAAGCCGCTTTGTTGTGCCAGCGCGCCGAGAACCTTTTTGTCGGCTGCAATTGCGGCATCATGGACCAACTCGTCTCGGCTGCCGGCGCGGCCGGTCACGCGTTGCTGATCGATTGCCGGAGCCTCGAACGGCGTCTCATCCCGTTGCCTTCCGATTGTGCGCTGGTGGTGGTCGATTCGGGCATCCGTCACGCCAACATCGATGGCGGTTACAACAGTCGTCGCGCCGAATGCGACCGCGCCGTCCGGCACTACGGCGTAGCTGCGTTGCGCGACCTCGATGAAGCGATCCTGGAGGATCGTCGGGCCGGCCTTGACTCGGCCACCTATGCTCGCGCGCGCCACGTCGTCACCGAAAACGCTCGCGTGCTGGCGGCGGCGGACGCGCTCGCCGCAGGCGACCTTGCCGTCGTCGGCGCGCTGATGGCGGCGTCGCACCGGTCGATGCGCGACGATTTTCAGATCACGGTGCCGGCGATCGACCGCATTGTCGAAACGATCGATGACGTTCTCGACGGCCGCGGCGGCGCGCGCATGACGGGCGGCGGCTTCGGCGGCAGCGTGGTGGCGCTGGCCCCGGCGGACCTGGTCGATGCGCTGCGCGGCCGGCTCGAGAATGAGGCTGTCCTGCGCGGTGACGCGCGCGCGTCCGTGTTCACCGCGTCCGCCGGCGCCGGCGAGATGCCGGGGTAAGGGCGATTCAGGGCGCCACCTCGCGGAGCGTCGCACAATGCCGACGTATCGCTGAAACTATTGATTTGCATCAACTTTGCTTTAACCGGCTCGTATGGTTTTGTTCCTATGCAAGGCCGCGTGGACAAGCCGACTCACCTAATCTCTAGCGTCGCGCGCCTTGCACTGCCGTACGTCCTGGTGGCGACTGTCGTGGGTATTTCATCGGCGATAAACGTTGTCGCCGCCATCCTGTTTGGACTCACCGCGATGGCGCTGCTCGGCTGGAACTGGCGGTTGCGCCGCGACGTCGTCCGGGCCACGCAGCGTATGGATGCGGTTCGCGCCGACGGGTCGCGATCCGCCAGCCTGACGGACGGCGTGACTGCGATCGAGCACCAAATGGCGTCGCTCAATCATCGGCTCGCGGCCGCGCACCCGGTGAGCGGATTGCCGATGCGCGAGGCGTTGCTGGCGCAGATGAACACGGACTGCGGAGGAATGCTCGGGGCGATCGGCTTTGCCGATTTCGATCGGCTGACGGCGTTCGATCCGGCGCTGGCGGAACGGGTGTTCGCCGCCTCGGTTGCGCGGCTTCGAGCGATGTTGCCGCCGGAGCGCTTCGTCGCGCAAGTCGATCGTGGCTACGTGGGATTATGGTTCGGCGCAGGGATCGACGAAGCGACGGCGCGCGCCGAACTCGATGCGATCGGTTATGCGCTCGGCGAGAAAGTCGAGGACGGCGGCGCCACGATCGTGCCGCAGGTCAAGATCCGGCTCGCCCGGTTCGACGGGGGCGACGGCGTCGAGGCGAGCGCATTCCTTGCCCGCACGCTGGCCTCGTTCACGCTGGCCGCCGGCGCGCCGGCCAGTCTCGATCGGACGACCGTCGATTACGCGGGCCTCGCGCGCGATCGTTATGCGCTCGAACAGGATTTGCGCCAGGCGATATCGCGACGTGAACTGCGGCTCGATTTCCAGCCGCTGATCGACGCGGGGAGAGGGCGCGTGTGCGGCGCCGAAGCTTTGATCCGCTGGGACCATCCCGAACGCGGAGCAATTCCTCCAGCGCGCTTCATTCCGATCGTCGAAGCGATGGGGATGGCGAGCGAAATCGGCATGTGGGCGCTGAATGCGGCCGCGCGCGAGGCGCAGGGCTGGGCGGCGTTGGGCCTCGGCATGTTGCGCGTCGCCGTCAACGTGTCGGGACTTCAGCTCGAACGCGACGATTTGCCGATTCTCGTTCAGCGCACGCTCGAACGTCACGAGCTTGGCGCGACGGTGCTCGAGATCGAACTGACCGAGAGCGTCGCGACCAGCGATGCCGAACATTGCCGCCGGATCTTCCAGGACCTGCGCAGGATGGGGGTGAAGCTGGCGGTCGACGATTTCGGCACCGGTTATTCGGGATTCAGTTCGCTCCGCGCGCTGGCGTTCGACAAGATCAAGATCGACCGCGAGTTCGTGACCGACGTCGACGTGCGCACCGACAGTCAGGCGATCTGCCAGTCGATCATTGCGTTGGGGCGCGGTCTTGGCATTCGTGTGCTCGCCGAAGGAGTCGAGCGGCGTGAGGAGTATGAATGGCTGCGCCGTCACGGCTGCCAGCATTTCCAGGGATATTATTTCGCGCGGCCGATGAGCGGAGAGGCGTTCGTCGCGTTCGCTCGCGACATCGCGCGGCTGACCGAACTACTGCGGCTCGGTGGCGCGCCGAAACAGATCGAAGAGAGGTTGCAGGCATGAGTATGCGTA
>JAFEEZ010000153.1 GCA_018240825.1 Pseudomonadota bacterium
CAACCCGACATAGAGCGTCAGCATGTCGCCTGCCGACACCATCATTCCCATCCCCGCTGTGGCGAGCAGGATCAGCACCGGATATTCGGGATGAAGCGCATCGCCGTCCGTCGTCTCGAAGAACCTCGGCGCGACGACGATCGACACCGCTGCGGCGATATAGATCAGCATCTTGGCGAACGCGGCGAAAGCGTCGGCGCGGTAGAGCCCGTCGAACACCGCACCGGCGTAGGAAGCTGGCCCGGCAAGCGAAATGCCCGCACCGAGCAGCACCGCGACTGCGGTCCAGCTGATCATCCGCATCGCGCGTTGTCCGCCCCACGCCGCTACCAGCATCAGCGCGAGCGCGCCGATCGACAGGACGAGTTCGGGCATCGTCGCCTGAAGCGATGTGTTCCAGTCCATCATTTCGCCCCCCCATGATGCGGGGGCGCCGCAGCGACCTTGCCCGGCGTTGGCGCGGCGTCGCCCTTGGGCTCGGCGCGGTCGATCCGGTCGAGCAGGATTTTCACGTCGCCGCGCATCGGCGCGAGGAAGCTTTCGGGATAAACGCCCATCCACAGCACCGCCGCCGCGATCGGCGCCAGCAGCCACAATTCGCGGGTGTTGAGGTCCGGCATCGCGCGCACATCGTCGGACTTGATCTCGCCGAACACGACGCGGCGGTAGAGGTAGAGCATGTAGGCGGCGCCCAGAATGATGCCGGTGGTGCACAGCAAGGTGATCGTCGTCGACACCTTGTACGTGCCGGCCAGGCTCAGGAACTCGCCGACGAAGTTGCTCGTCCCCGGCAGGCCGACAGACGCCATCGTGAACAGCATGAACAGGGTCGCATAGCGCGGCATGTTGATCGCGAGCCCGCCATAGCGGTCGATCTCGCGCGTATGGAGCCGATCGTAGATTATCCCGACGCACAGGAACAATGCGCCCGACACCAGGCCGTGGCCCAGCATCACCATCATCCCGCCCTCGATGCCCTGGCGGTTGAAGCAGAACAGGCCGATCGTCACGATCGCCATGTGCGCGACCGACGAATAGGCGATCAGTTTCTTCATGTCGGACTGCACGAGTGCGACGAGTGAAGTGTAGATCACCGCCACCGCCGACAGGCCGAACACGAGCCAGACGAGGCTCGAGGAGGCTTCAGGGAACATTGGCACTGAAAAACGCAGGAAACCGTAGCCGCCGAGCTTCAGCAGCACGCCCGCCAGGATTACCGACCCCGCGGTCGGCGCCTGCACGTGCGCGTCGGGCAACCAGGTATGGACCGGCCACATCGGCATCTTGACCGCGAACGACGCGAAGAAGGCCAGCCACAGCCACGTCTGCGCCCAGACCGGGAAATCGTGATTGAGCAACGTCGGGATGTACGTCGTCCCCGCCTCGTTCGCCATCCACAGCATCGCGACCAGCATCAGCACGGATCCGAGCAGGGTGTAGAGGAAGAACTTGTAGCTCGCGTAGATGCGATTCGCGCCGCCCCAGATGCCGATGATCAGGAACATCGGAATCAGGCCGCCTTCAAAGAAGACGTAGAACAGGAACAGGTCCTGCGCAGCGAACGTGCCGATCATCAGCAATTCGGTCAGCAGGAACGCCGCCATATATTCGGGCACGCGTTTTTCGATCGCCGTCCAGCTCGCGCCGACGCAGATCGGCATCAGGAACACCGACAGCTCGATGAGGAGCAGGGCGAAGCCATCGATGCCGAGCGACCAGCCGAACCCGCCGGCGATAGGCATGCTTTCGACGAACTGCCATTGCGGGCCGCCGATCCGGAAGGACGCCCACAGCACAACGCCGAGCAACAGATCGACCAGTGTCGCCGCAAGCGCCAGCCAGCGCGCATTTCTGGCGCTGAGAAAAAGACACGCGACCGCGGCGAACGCCGGCACCGCGAGCATGATCGAAAGGATCGGAAACCCGCTCATCGACCGATCGCCCAGGTAATTGCGGCGGTCAGCCCGATCAGCATGACGAACGCATAGGTGTAGACATATCCCGATTGCAGGCGGCCCGCTACGCGGCTGCCGAACGCGACGACCCAGGCCGATCCGTTCGGCCCGAACCGGTCGATCGTGCCTTCATCGCCGCCCTTCCAGAACAGCCGGCCGATCGCGAACGCAGGTCGCACGAACAGCAAATTGTAGAGTTCATCGAAATACCATTTGTTGAGCACGAACCCGTATATCGCGCCGAACGTGCCGGTGAACCGCGCAGGAATGTCGGGCCGGCGAATATAGGCCAGCCACGCCCCCCAAAGCCCGAGCAGCATCACAATCGTCGCCGACAACTTGATCCCCACCGGCACTTCGTGCGCGGCGTGATAGAGATGCTCATTGAACGCGATCGCGCCGCGCCAATAGCTATCGCCCGCAGTCGGATCGATGAAGACATGCTGGAACGCGAACCCGGCCGCGATCGCGCCGATCGCCAGCGCCACGATCGGGACAAGCATGGTCAGCGGGCTTTCGTGCGGGTGATAGCCGCCCGTCCCCGCCGCCAGTTCGGGGGCGCCGCGTTCGTGGACGTGGGGATGCGCGGTCGTGTCTTCGGTCTCCTCCACGTCGCCATGGTGGCCGTGGTCGTGAAGCGCGTGCTGGATATGCTCGGAATTGATCCAGCGCGGCTTGCCCCAGAAGGTCAGGAACATGACTCGCCACGAGTAGAAACTGGTGAGCAGCGCCGCGAGCACGCCGACCCAGAACGCGCCCGTCCCGCGACCGGAGGCATAGGCCAGCTCGAGGATGCCGTCCTTCGAATGGAAGCCCGCGAACCCGATCTGCGGCAGCCCGAGGATGCCGGGGATACCCACGCCGGTAATCGCCAACGTCCCCGCCATCATCACCCAGAAAGTGATCGGGATCTGCTTCCGCAAACCCCCGTAGAATCGCATGTCCTGCTCGTGATGCATTGCGTGGATCACGG
>JAFEEZ010000154.1 GCA_018240825.1 Pseudomonadota bacterium
CCCCACGTCGGCTGCCGGTGCATGCTGCGGCGAGGCGCTCCCATGCTCCCCGGTGTACATCCATCTCGATAAGGCGTACAATGCGACCGGGAGGACCGGATGGACGCTGCCAACACCGACAAGCCGACGAGCCAGACAGCCGGAGCGACGGGGCCTGCTGAGCCAGCGGGCTCGGAGCCGAAGGCGCCGACGTTCACCGCCGAGCAGCAGGCGGAGATCAACCGCCTCCTCGGCGTCGCCCGCTCCGAAGGCCGCGACGCCGAGAGGACTCGAGCTCAGGAGGCTGCAGACGCCGACAAGGCGCGCACCGAGCGTGAGGAAGCGGCGAAGCGCGGCGAGCACGAGAAGGTGATCTCCGGGCTGGAGCAGAAGCTCGCCGGCGCGGAGGACCAACTCAAGGCCGCCACTGATGAGCTCAAGGCGTGGCGGGACCTCGCTGCCGGAGAGCTCGAAGCCGGCATCACCTCCCTGAAGAAGAAGAATCCCAAGATCGCCGCCCTGGACCCCGGCGGCGACGACCTGTTCGTCCGGCGGTCGTGGCTGGCCAAGGCCATCGACGCCGCCGAGGACACGGCTCCGGCTGAAGGCAACGGGGCCAACCCCCCGAACACCGGCCCCGCCGCCGTCAAGGTCGACGATATCTACAAGCAGCTCGCCGCAGCGCGCGGGGTCCGCGTCTAGCGAGCCACGAACCGGCGTGACCAACCGGGCACCAGGCCCACCGGAGCCGTCAATCCGGGCACTAGGCCCACCGGAGCCGTCAATCCGGGACCAACTCGACCGTTACGTGAGGAGGCTCGCTCCCCATGGCTGAGATCGCGAAGAACGGGGTCCCGACGGTTTCGTCCGTCGTCCCGCCCCAGTCCGACATGATCACGGGCCTCCTGGCCGGCGAGTCGATCGCCGCCGGGGACGCCTGCCGGATCAACGCCGCCGACGGCCTTGTCTACCGGGCATCCGGCGCGGCGGCCAACGCCAATGCTCGGGTCTCCGGGTTCGCCGCCGTCGCCGCGGCGCTCAACGACCCCGTTACGCTCCTGACCAATGGCAACTTCGCCTACGGGTCGGGGCTGACGATCGGTGCGATGTACTTCCTCTCCGGGACCGTCGTGGGCGGCCTCGCCGACGCGGCGTCGACCGGTGGCACGAAGGCCATCGCCTACTCGCTGGACGGGTACCGCATCCGGATCCTTCCGGGCGGCCTGATGTAGGCCCCGTCGGCCTGCCGGCTGAGGAGACCACGACATGCCTCCGATCTATGGCACGCTCCAAGTCATCGACACGCTGAAGGCGTACAACAACCAGAGCGTCCTGCAGTATGGTGAAGACAACCTCGCGGCCTTCCTCCAGATGCTGCTCGATGCGCACAACAAGCTCGTCACGGAGATGTTCTCCCGGTTCATGGGAACGCCGCCGGACCGGCTGACCACCTACGGCACCAACATGTCGGTGCCCCGGATGATCGACATCGATGAGTTCGGCCTCGCGGACGCCGAGAAGTCGCCGCTCGCGCAGGACGTCGTCGGCTTCCCGCTGCGGCGCAAGCAGGTCGTGCTCCAGTGGACCCGCGACTACCTGGCGAACACCACGCCGTACCAGCTTGCGGCCCAGGTGCTCGCCATCCAGGATGCCGACATCCTCGACATCTACGCCTCCATCCGGCGGGCCCTGTTCACCGCGACGAATAACACCACGTACGTCGACCGCCTCGTCGACAACGCCACCTTCACGCTCAAGCGGCTGGTCAACGCCGATGGCGCCGTTCTCCCGCCGCAGCCGATCGGTGGCACCACTTTCAACGGGGCGACGCACACCCACTACCTCGCGACCGCCTCCCTGACGGAGGCCGATGCGCTGGCTCTGATCGAGACCGTTCGTGAGCACGGCTTCGTCGGGGGCGGCAAGATCGTCGTCGCGATCAACAAGGCGCAGGAGTCGGCGTACCGCGCCTTCTCCGGGTTCTCGGCGTACGGTGACCCGCGGCTCGTCTACTCCGTCACCCCGTCGACCCCTCGGGCCGATGGCGCCGTGGACTTCGTCAACCTTGAGGACCGCGCGATCGGCATCCACTCCGCCGCCGAGGTCCAGGTGAAGCCTTGGGTCCCGGCGAGCTACATGACCGCGTACATTGAAGGCGGCGTCGGGATGCCGACCCTCGGCTGGCGCGCCTTCCGTGGCAACAACCTCGGGCAGATCACGCCGGCGCCGCAGCCGGCACTGGGCTCTTCGTCGCCGACGCCGGCGGGCCCGGGCCCGGGTGACCTTCGGATCGTCGCCGACCTTGACCGCTACCCGCTCCATGCTCGCGCATCCGAGCGGCTCTACGGCGTCAGCGTCTGGAACCGCCTCGGCGCGGCCGTCCTGTACATCGGCGGCGGCGCGTACGTCACGCCGACCTTCACCACTTAGCGCTCTCGGGGCCGGCTTCGCCCCCTGCGTCGCCGGCCCCAGGAGCTCTCTTCGGAGGGCATGACGATGGCTGAGATCCACACCGATGCGGATGCGAAGGCTGAAGCCGAAGAGGCGAAGCGCAAGGGCGAGGCTGAGGCCACGAAGGCCGACGCCGCGGCGAAGGCCACCGTCCCCGTCGCCGAGCCCAAGTACATGTTTGTGAACGACACCTCGGCGTTCAACGCCGCGCGGTTCTCGGAGGCGATGGCGCAGGCCGAAGCCGATGAGCTTGATGAGACCGTGCCCGGTGGTGTTTACAAGGTCGGGAGCTCGTGGGTCGACGCGAACGGGAAGCCGGTCCAGGTGTCCGGCAACACCGAGCCGCAGAACTCTGGTGGGATGAAGAAGCTGAAGGTCACGCAGAAGTGATTCGGTCCGACGTCGTCGCGCTCGTCGCGACAGAGCTCGCGCCCCTGCTGGCGCTCGCGCAGATGCAGGGGACGGACACGACTGGCAACCTCATGGAGCCGGTCGACCGAGCACTGTACGCGATGGGCGCGACGACGCCGTCTGACCCCATCATCTCGTGGCCCGCCCTCCTCTACGAAGCACAGGTGAGCTACGAAGTGCTCCGGACGATCTGGCGCCGCCTCGGCGACCAGATCAACCTCTCTTCTGAGGGTGACTCCTACCAGCTCAACCAGGCGTTCGCCAACGTCTCGGCGCTCCTTGAAGAGGCCGCCGCCCGAGTCGTCTCCCTCGGCGGGAGCCTGGCCGGCCCCGACGCTCGCCCTGGCATGATGGACCTCGGGTTCACCGCCACCATCGACAACGGAGGTTGGGCATGAGCGACCCCGTCACCGAGACCGTGATCCTTGACCGGATCGCGCGCGCCCTCGAGCGGATCGCCGCGGCGCTCGAAGCCCAGCGGATCACGGAGAACATGATCCTCGGGCTCACCGAGGGGAGCGCCGCCTCCGAGCCCCTGAGCTGGCGGTTCGACCACGACAACAACCCGCTCCTCGTCCGCGCC
>JAFEEZ010000155.1 GCA_018240825.1 Pseudomonadota bacterium
CGACATGAACAGCCTTTCCCCCGCGGCCGGTCCGGCCGCACTGCTTTCGCCTGCCAGCGCCATCCTGGCCGCGGCCCGGCTTCTGCTTCCCCATCTCGAGCGCGGCGCGCGGATCGATGCCGCAATCCTGCGCGCGGCCATGGAAACCGCCTTCGGGGCCTCCGACGCCGCCGGCGTCTGGGACTGGAAATCCGCTTACGAGGCCTGTGAGGTGGCCACCGTCCTCTTCCTGCGCAAGTATGGCCCTGCGCTGTTCCGCAAGGCCGTCAGCATGGACGCCCGCCTCGCGCAGCTCACGAAAATCGCGGCCCTGATGCCCACCCAGACCCGCCGCTCGGAGGACAGCCAGAATTTTCAGCAGTTTAGCACACCGATCCCTCTTGGCCTTGCGGCTCTGGCGGCGGCTCGGATCACCCCTGAAGATGTCGTGCTCGAACCCTCGGCAGGAACCGGCCTCATGGCCATTCTCGCCGAAACACTGGGCGGTGGGCTGATCCTGAACGAACTCGCGGACACGCGTGCCGATCTCCTCTCCGCCCTCTTTCCGGCCGCGATCCTGTCGCGGTTCGATGCGGCGCAGATCGATGATCATCTGGCTGCGGGGCTCGTGCCCTCCGTCGTCGTGATGAACCCGCCGTTCTCGGCTCTGGCCCATGTTGCGGGGCGCAACACAGAGGCCGCCTTCCGACACATCGCCTCGGCGCTCGCGCGTCTTGCGCCCGGCGGGCGGCTGGTCGGCCTGGCGCGAGGCCTTCATCCGGCTGCAAGCGAGCGGGCGTGTGGTCTTCTCCGTGGCCATCGACGGATCGGTCTATGCGCGGCATGGCACGACGATCGAAACGCGGCTGACCGTGATCGACAAGCAACCCGCCGAGGATCCTGCCGCGTTTCCCGTCTCGCCGGGCGTTGCACCGGATGTGGCAACGCTTCTTCATTGGATCGCACCGCAAGTGCCCGAGCGTCTGCCGGTGTCCCTGCCGCAGGTGACCGCTCCAGTTGGCCGCCCCTTGTCGCCGCCAGTCCGCCGTGCGCATGGTCGGCCAGTCCGCCCGGCACGTCCCGTGCCGACGCAAGGCAGAAATCCCGAAGCCGTCGAACTTGCCTATGAAGCCATCGACTGGACGCCTCCCGAAGGCGCGCGCCTGTCGGATGCCGTCTACGAGCCCTATGCGCTGCAAGCGATCCGCATCCCCGGTGCTGAGCCGCATCCGACCCGGCTGGTGCAATCGGCCGCCATGGCCTCGGTCGCGCCGCCGCGTCCGACCTATCGGCCCCTGTTGCCCTTCGACATCCGCGCCCGCCTGTCCGAGGCGCAGCTCGAGACCGTGATCTATGCGGGCGAGGCGCATGCCGGTCACTTGGCCGGGTCCTGGACGGTCGATGCCACCTTCGACACGGTGAGCGCCGCGCCCGATGATGCCGAGGGGGCCGTCCGCTTCCGGCGCGGTTTCATGCTGGGTGACGGCACCGGGGCGGGGAAGGGGCGGCAATCGGCGGGCATCCTTCTCGACAACTGGCTCCGCGGGCGGCGCAAGGCCCTCTGGATCAGCAAATCCGACAAGCTGATCGAGGATGCGCAGCGCGACTGGCAGGCACTCGGGCAGGAGCGGCTTCTGATCACGCCGCTCGCGCGCTTTCCCCAGGGCAAGCCGATCACGCTGGCCGAAGGCATCCTGTTCACCACCTATGCCACGCTGCGCTCCGACGACCGCGGCGAGAAGGTTTCGCGGGTCCGCCAGATCGTCGATTGGTTGGGCCGCGACTTCGACGGGGTCATCATCTTCGACGAGAGCCATGCCATGCAGAATGCCGGGGGCGGGAAGGGCGAACGCGGCGATGTCGCCGCCTCACAGCAAGGCCGGGCGGGCCTCCGGCTTCAGCATGCGCTGCCCGAGGCGCGCATCGTCTATGTCTCGGCCACTGGGGCGACCACCGTGCACAACCTGGCCTATGCGCAGCGTCTTGGGCTCTGGGGCGGCGAGGATTTCCCCTTCGCCACCCGCGCCGAATTCGTCGAAGCGATCGAGGCGGGCGGCGTGGCCGCCATGGAGGTGCTGGCCCGTGATCTGCGGGCGCTCGGCCTCTATACCGCCCGGTCCCTGTCCTATGAGGGCGTGGAGTACGCCCTTCTGGAACACCGCCTCAGCCCGGAGCAGCGCCGCATCTATGATGCCTATGCCGGGGCCTTCGCCGTCATCCACAACAACCTCGACGCGGCGATGGAGGCCGCCAACATCACCGGGCGCGAGGGCACGCTGAACCGGCAGGCGAAATCCGCCGCGCGCTCGGCCTTCGAAAGCACCAAGCAGCGGTTCTTCGGCCACCTCCTGACCTCGATGAAGACCCCGACGCTCCTGCGGGCGATCGAAGGGGACCTTGCGGCGGGCCATGCCAGCGTCGTGCAGATCGTCTCTACCGGTGAGGCGCTTATGGAACGGCGGCTGGCGGAGATCCCGACCGAGGACTGGAATGACCTGAATACGGACTTGTCTCCGCGTGAGTATGTCCTGTCCTACCTGCAGCATTCCTTCCCGGTTCAGCTGCATGAGCCTTTCACCGACGGGGAGGGCAACCTCTCGTCGCGCCCTGTCTTCCGCGATGGCCAGCCCGTGGAATGCCGCGAGGCGGTCGCGCGACGGGACACCCTGATCGAACAGCTTGCGGGCCTCCCTGCGGTGCCCAGCGCGCTCGACCAGATCGTCCAGCATTTCGGGACGGATCAGGTCGCCGAAGTGACAGGCCGGTCGCGGCGGATCGTGCGAAAGGGCGAGGGGCGCGAGGCGCGCCTGGTCGTCGAAAACCGCGCGGCCTCGGCAAACCTTGCCGAGACTTCCGCCTTCATGGACGACCGCAAGCGGATCCTCGTCTTCAGCGACGCGGGCGGCACGGGGCGGAGCTACCACGCCGATCTAGGCGCAAGGAACCAACGGTTGCGGGTCCATTACCTGCTGGAGCCGGGCTGGAAGGCCGATGCGGCGATACAGGGCCTTGGCCGTACGAACCGCACCAATCAGGCCCAGCCGCCGCTTTTCCGGCCGATCGCCACCGATGTGAAGGCCGAGAAGCGCTTCCTTTCGACCATCGCCCGCCGCCTCGACACGCTGGGCGCGATCACCCGCGGCCAGCGCCAGACCGGCGGACAGGGGCTGTTCCGGCCGGAGGACAATCTGGAATCGGCCTATGCCCGCGATGCGCTGCGCCAGCTCTACCAGCTGATCGCAAAGGGCAAGGTGGAGGGCTGCTCGCTCGAGGCCTTTGAAGCCGCGACCGGGCTGAAGCTGATGGATGCGACGGGCCTCAAGGACGATCTGCCGCCGATCACCACCTTCCTCAACCGCCTCCTCGCCCTGCCCATTGCGCTGCAGGGCATTCTCTTCGCCGCCTTCGAGCAGCTCCTCGAGGCGCGGATCGCGGGGGCCATGGCCTCGGGCAGCCATGACATGGGACTCGAGACCCTGCGCGCGGAAAGCTTCCGGGTCACCGACCGCCAGGTGATCCACACCCATCCCGGCACTGGTGCCGAAACCCGGCTTCTGACCATCGCGGAACGCAGGCGGAACCAGCCCGTCACCCGCGAGGCGGCGCTGGCAGAACTCTCCGATCCGCGGGCGCGGCTTCTGATCAACGAGCGCTCAGGCCGGGCCGCGGTGCAGATCCCCACGACCAGCATCATGCTCGACGATGGCGAGATTGAGCGCCGCGTGCGGCTGATCCGGCCCATGGAGGCGCAGGCGGTGCCGCTGCGGCTGATGGGGGAAACCCATTGGGTCGAGGCCGATGTCGCCCGCTTCGGCGCGGTCTGGGATGCGGAATGCGCGGGTGTGCCGGAGTCCACCGAGAGCACGCTCCATATGGTGACGGGGCTTCTCTTGCCGATCTGGAAGCGCCTGCCACCGGACTCGACCCGCGTCTATCGCCTGCAGACCGACGATGGCGAACGGATCATCGGTCGCCGCGTCTCGGCCGCCTGGGCCGCGACGGCCTCGGTCACCGGGACGGTGGCGCGCCTGACGCCCGAGGCCGCCCATGCCGCGCTGATGGAGGGGCGCACGATCCTTGATCTCGCTGAGGGGCTGCAACTCCGCCGCGCGCGGGTCATGGGCGTGCATCGGATCGAGCTGACGGGGTTTACCGAGGCGATGCGCGAGCGGCTGCGGGCCTATGGTCTCTTCACCGAGATCATCGCCTGGAAGCTGCGCTTCTTCGTGCCCGTCGACGCCACCGGCATCGAGGTCCTCGGCAAGCTTTTCGCGCGGTTCCCGATCGAGCGGATCGGTGAGCGGGAGGCGGCCTGATGACCCGGCTCACCGCCACCGATCTGGCGGAGCGTCTTGGCCGACAGGCCGAGGCGGTCTGTCGTCATTACCTGTCGAACGGGCGCAAGCAGGGCAACTACTGGTTGGTCGGCGATGTGCGCAACACGCCGGGACGGTCAATGTTCGTGCGGCTGAACGGCCGCGCATCGGGAAAGGGGGCCGCCGGAAAATGGGTCGATGCGGCCAGTTCCGAACATGGCGACCTTCTGGACGTCATCCGCGAAAGTCTCGGGCTGGTGGAGTTCGCCGAGATCGCCGAGGAGGCCCGCCGGTTTCTCAGCCTGCCGCACGAGGTCCCAGCCGCACCGGGCTACCCTTCGCTGCACACCGCGGGACCATCCGGCTCGACAGGCGCGGCGCAACGGCTCTGGCGCATGGCCCGGCCAATCGCGGGCAGCCATGCCGAAACCTATCTGCGCGGGCGTGGCATTGCGGATTTGCAGAACGCCGATCCGTTGCGTTTTCTGCCGGACTGCTATTGGCGGCCCGAAGGCGGGGGACCGACCGAGGCCTGGCCCGCGCTGATTGCCGCCGTCACCGACCTCGAAGGGACTGTCACCGGCGCGCATCGCACCTGGCTTGCTCGCGATGGCAGACAGAAGGCGCCGCTCGACCCGCCGCGAAAAGCGATGGGCACGCTTCTCGGGCATGGCGTCCGGTTCGGCCGCGCGCAGGATATCCTGGCAGCGGGCGAGGGCATCGAGACGATCCTGTCGCTGCGCCAGATCTTGCCCGGAATGCCGATGGTCGCCGCCCTGTCGGCAGGTCACCTGGCAGCCCTCCTGTTCCCGGCGCAGCTGCGCAGACTCTATGTCGTCTGCGACAACGATCCGGCAGGACAGATCGCGCGGGAGGCGCTGGTCGCCCGGGCCAGCGAGGCCGGGGTCGAGGCACTGGCACTCTCGCCGATGCTGGGGGATTTCAACGACGATCTCGTGGCGCGCGGGCGGGATGCGCTGCGGGCATGGGTCCGGCCACAACTCGCCCCGGAGGACGTGAGCCGCTTGATGGGACCGATGCAGGCGCCGTGACGAGCAGGTGATCGGCCTGTGGCGAAAGGATCATGGGCGTGGTGGTGCAGCGTCATCGGGCAGGAGGACCGCGCCTCGGCCTTCGAGAGGGCGAGCGGCCCACAAGCGGCGCGGCCCGGCAATGGCGGCGCCCGACTGATTTCCGTCGGCGGGCATCCACCCCACGCGACAGGTCGCGCGGGGACCCCGGAAGGCCCGCCTTTACAGCGCGATCCAAATCAGCCGGGCTTGGCCATCAAGGCCCTCGCAAGGGGCTCGGGCTGCCTGACCGGTCCGCCCGTGGGCTTTCGTCGCCACGAAGGCCGCGACGGTCGCGGTCCAGCCCAAGGACGCCTCCCATGTACGCCCATGACGATTTCGACGCCGATCACAGCACCTCGCCCACGGGGCATGTCATCGAAGCCCTCGAACTCTACGGCTATCGTCCCGCCGAGGACGAGGCCGACCCCCGCATCACGCCCGAGGATGACGTCATCCGCACCGCGGTCGCCGACATCTTCGACGCCTTGATCTCCACCATGGCCGATACCAGCCTCGACTTCGACCTCGACGAGATCCTCTGGTCGACCGTCAACACCTTCCACCGCGCGGTCCTGCGGATCGAGGGCAAGTTCGACGACAACGAGCAGGCCCAGAAGCGGCTGCAGCGCGAACAGGACGGCTCCGAGGTCAAATCCGTCCAGCTCGAGACGCTGATCGCCATCGGGCAGAGCCTGCTCGATCGCCGCGACAGTCTCGAGCTCTTTTGCGAAACCGCCGCCGACATCTATCAGCGCACGCTCGGCACCCCCTGGTCGCCGCGCACCGGCTCCCGCGTCAACCATCGCCAGATGACCGCGGCCATGATCGATAGCCGCGATTTCCTCGCCGCAAAACGCCGGGCCGACAACGAGGTCCTGTTGCCCGCCGGGCCCAAGATCGCCTTCTCGGGTGGCGAGACGACCGATCACCGCCTGATCTGGGACAAGCTCGATCAGGTTCATGCCAAGCACCCGGACATGGTCCTGTTGCATGGCGGATCGCCGAAAGGCGCCGAACGGATCGCCGCCACTTGGGCGAGCAATCGCAAGGTTCCGCAGGTCGCCTTCAAACCCGACTGGACGAAACACGCCAAGGCCGCGCCCTTCAAGCGCAACGACCAGATGCTCGCGACCCTGCCGATCGGCGTCATCGTCTTCGCGGGCACCGGCATTCAGGACAATCTGGCCGACAAAGCCCGCAAGATGGGCATCCCGGTCATCCGCCTCGGGACCGGCAGCGCGTGAGCGCTGCCAACACCTTGACGTCCGACACAGCGGTTCGATTGACCCGCATCGGTGGGGTGGTCTCTGCGATGCTCGGGCCTGCCGGACTGAAACCCCGGTATTTGGCTACTGGCAAAGGTTGAGGTGATCAGCTCGGATGGCACCGCTGCATGGCGCGGCTGCCGCCTATGCAGGTAACCTGAGGCTCGCAGACACACCTGATCAATGCTATCCTGCGTGTCGCGCCGTGGTGGTGGTGGAGGCGCGACCGTCCAACCTTTTGTGCGGAGCCACCACCATGATCTTTCTCGGAATCCTCGTCTCTCTGGCGGCGTTCGGCACGATGTGCTGGCTGCTGTTCAATCTCGCCGTCTTCGCGCTGCCGTTCTTTGCAGGCGTCACCGTTGGCACCTGGGCCTATGGGACCGGTGCCGGGTGGCTGGGTGCGACCGTCATCGGCCTCGCAGGCGCCGGGCTTGTTCTGGCGCTTGGTCAGGGCCTTCTGATGGTCGTCCGTCCGCTCTGGGCGCGGTTCCTGATTGCGCTGGCCTTCGTCGCCCCAGCCGGCGTGGCAGGGTTCCACGCCACGTTGGGGATCACCCGGCTCCTGATGCCGTCGGACGCCTGGCAGGTCGTCTTTGCCATCATCGGCGCGGTCGCGGTGGGCATCACGGCCTTTCTGCGGGTCGCAGGCATGGCGGCCCCCGGCGATGCGGGCGGGAGCCTGGTCCGCGGATGAAGGCCGGGCAGGCAGGTGGGGTGACCAAAGCAACGAGGCCCTGCCTGCCTGTCTCGACGGATTGCGGGGCTGGCTCGGGTGCGTAGCTTCGGATGGTCGCAAGGCCCTGTTCTTGTCCCGTCCAGAGCACGGGACGGGGAAGGCCGTATCGGCGGGCCGTCATCGATCCCGTCAGGGGGGGCGCTGCCGGTGGCATGGTTCGGGTTGGACAATGCGCAAGGCCTGGAAGGGGGAGGCGGATCGCGTGTGTGGCCCCGTCCTGTCTGTCTTGGCGGGGGCCTGTCGCCAGTGTCTCCGTCTGCTCCCCGTGTCCAGACCGCTCCATACGGCCTCTTCAATGGCCTGATCTGGCCGAAGACCGGCTTCGCCTCGACCGCTTCGGCGCAACAGCGTCGTCACAACTTTCTTCCCCTGCCGGCCTGAAGGCCGCCATTCCTCGCGGGAACAAGAAAGTTCCTCCTGTGCTGTCAGGCCCCCGCCGGGCGGGGGTGCGCCAGCGGTCGTCTCCGTCCTGTCGATCGCCATCGAGGCCGCAATGGTGCGGGCTCGGAAACGGAAAACGGAGACTTACCATGGCGACCATCGGCACCTTCAAGAAGACCGGCACGAACGAATTCACCGGCGACATCGTCACCCTCAGCGTCCAGGCCAAGGGCGTGCGCATCGTCCCCGACCAGCGCGCCACCGGCGAGAACGCCCCCAGCCACCGGGTTCTGGTCGGCCGCGCCGAGATCGGCGCCGCCTGGTCCAAGCGTTCCAACGAAGGCCGCGACTATCTGGGCCTCAAGCTCGACGATCCGAGCTTCACCGCCCCGATCTACGCCAACCTCTTCGACGACGAGGACGGCGAGGGCTTCTCGCTGATCTGGTCCCGCCCCAACGGCCGCCGCGCCGACTGACGCGGACCACAAGGCTCCGGTCGCAAGACCGGGGCCTTTTCCATGCCTGCCGCGAAAGGCGATGCCCACCGCGACAGCGCCGGTCCCACGGCGTGACCTGCAGGGACCGGCGCGGCCGGGCGACGCCGCAAGTGGAGCCGGCGCCAGCGGCGAATCGCGGGAGTTCACAACGGCATAGGCCGCACGGCGAAACCGCAGTTTCCAGTGGCGGATTGGACTAGAGCGACTAAAATAGTCGTAGTTCTGGAATGCGCGCCGGTCGCGATGGGAGGTGATCATGCATGATCACCGCTCGACAGTCGCGGGCCGCACGCGCGTTGCTGGGTTGGACGCAGGAGACGCTCGCTGACAAGGCCCGAATATCCCTGACTGCCCTGAAACGCCTCGAGTCCGAGAACCGGCTTGAGGTGTATGAATCGACACGGGATCAGGTTCGCCGGGCACTCGAGGCCGCAGGGATCGTCATCCTGTCTGACAAGCGCGGGCAGGGAGTGATGCTGGAGCATGGCCGAGACGAGAAGACCCACTGACGCGACAGGGCGGTGTGACAGACGGCTGGCTGTGCCGATGCTCCCGGGGATCGCGCCATGAAGCCCACGACCCCGGCCTTCGACGAGCTTGCCCCCACCAGCGCGGACATCACCGATTACGACCGCAGGCACATCAAGCTCTATATGCGGCTTCTCGATGCGAGCGCCGATGGCGCGGACTGGACCGAGGCCGTCGAGGTCCTGTTCGGCATAGATCCGGTCCGCGAACCGGATCGCGCGCGGCTGGTTCATGACAGCCATCTGGCGCGGGCGCGTTGGATGACGCAGAGTGGATATCGGCAGCTGCTGGGTCCGCGTTCCGGCACCCCGTAACCCCCTGCGCGAGGTGATGCTGCAGCGGCATCATCTGCTGCATCCTTCCGTGCCTTTTCCCAGCTTCCCTGCGCTGGAATCTTTTCACCCCATGCGTGTGTTGACTCTGTCGAGGGTTGAGGGATGGGGCCGGATACATCGAAGTGGCGGAACCAAGATTCCTATGACTTCTATGATGCGCTTTCGGTTGAAGGCATCGCCTGGGAATGCCTGCGCCGCGATCTCGACTATCAGGCGCGCTTCGCGGACATCGTGACGCAAAAGGCCGTTCGTGCCCCGTTCGAGGAGGAAGCCCAGCATCGCTGGGGCCTACGATTTTCCGGCCGACCCGGGGCTCTCCATTCTCGATCAACCGGTGATCTGGTCACCGCACGCCAATCCGGGCACCGTGCTTGTCGGCGAGGTCCGCGGCTTCCAGCCGCCCTTGCCGCAGTCCATTGCGCTTGATCTGACGTCGCAGGCTGAAGCAAAGGAGGGGCGCTATGGCGCCTTCGGCGCGGATGGCTCCGTACCTTTTCTGAACATGGCGGGGCGCACCGACGCCGGGTCCATGGCCATCCTTCTGCCCCTCGATGCCGACCTGCCGGGCCGGATCGAAGCCATCCAGCGGTTCTGGCAGATGCTGAACGCGCGCCCGGTCCCGCGCGACACCCGAATGACCCCATACCAGCGTCAGCGGTTTCGCCTGATGATGCAGGCCACCGACGGGCGCGCCTCGGGCGCGAGCTACCGCGAGATTGGCATCGTGCTTTTCGGTGAACGGCGCGTGTCGTCCGAACCCTGGAAGACATCCCCGCTGCGAGCCGCCGTCATCGCGCTCACGCGCAATGCGTCTGCGTTGATCAGCGGCGGGTATCTCGGCCTCTTGCGGCACCGCCGTAAGCCGTAGAGTGCACCTTGCCCAGTCTAGGGGTGCATACGACCGTGGGGAGCCCAAACCGACCGAGACCGAACAGACGGAATTCGCGCGTGCAGCGCGGAGCGCCTCGTCAAGGACGGCCCATAGCGGCCTGTCGACTCCGCTTGTCGCAATCATCTGAAACGGTCGTTCGTGCGCACCGCAGCAAGGGCATCAGTCGGCCCGAGCGGACATTCGCACGAAGTTCGCTAAGCAGCAGCCTTTCATCCCGAGCTGCAAGAAGGCAAGAACATTTACCGCTCGCTCCCGGACCCCTAAGATCGCCCCATTTGCAAACACGTTGGGTATATTCCGCTGATTGAAATACTGAGACAAAAATTAAGGTGCGGAATCGGTCGCAAGGAAAGTGTCCAGATTATCCACAGTAAGAGTGCGATTTCTTGGGTTGCCATTCCCTATATCGTCAATAAATCTTCTTAAACGAAACGCCTGCTTTTGATCCCTAATTTGGGATACCTTTTCCGCTAGGTGTCTTATTTTCTCATCTTCGATGTGCATGAAATAGGAAAGCAATTCGAAATCCTGATCTACACTATAATCCATCCCCTGAGCGACCGTAAGAATGTCGATTATCGTGCCGGGATGGCCAACAAACACCCTAGAAGTTCCCTCGAAAAGGCGAATTAGTGATCGATCCCAAGTGGCTAGCAAGTAGCCTCTTTCCGAGTCACTGTTAAGGAAATCACACACAGCGGCATCATGGTCGATCAATACCTCAACTTCCCAAGGTTTCAGCTTTTTTAATTCAGACTTCGCTGCGTCGCCGTGTGGGAGCGCTTTCATAACGCTGACGCCATGAGACTCCAAAATTTCCCGAATCCTAAGCTCAATTTTGCGAACAGGTCGACCTTCCTTAATTCCAAAGTGCTCGAGGAACTCGCTGAAGGATATCTCCGGCTGTCCGTCAGCTGTCGGGGGGAATATGTGGGTATAGTGGCTCAAATAGGCATTTTCCGAAGCTCGAAGAGATGCTCGTGCTTGATCGGGCAAGTCATGATAGAACTCTGAGGGCTTAAGAGCCAGCCGCCCGTGCGAAGCTATCTCGTTTAAGTATTCTTGTGGGACAACCATGCTGAAAGAGTGGTTTTCGCAGAGAACCCGCAAGCCCGCCGCAGCAATACCATATCTGGACTTGGCATCCTTGAACTCCAAGCCAAACAACATTGGAAGCGCGACGCTGGCATCAAGAACAACTGAAATATCAGTCCTTTGCCCCAAGGACTTAAATAAATCCAAAGTATTCGTCGCAAGCACACGATTCACAACGGATGAAAATCTGAATCGTTGAGCCGTAGCACCCTCGGAGAGAACTCTATAGATTACATCTCGCTTTCTATTCATCCCGTTCTCAGAAAGGAAACTAGCAAACGCCTCCCCTCTGGCGTCAACTGCATCAGAATACTTTGCCTCCGAAATAAGCGGGAGAGCAAGTTCAAAGACCTGTTCCGCCAGCGACTCGTCAATTGACGCAGCCGTAGATAGAGAACGGACATCAAGTTGCCTTGATGTCTGCAATTCTTCAATTGCTATCGTCGTCTTCTCCGCCTCACCGGCTTCGAGCTTCAGATCGGCTACGGGCCCATAAACTTGACCTGACGATCTGAGCCGACTAATTGCAGATTTAACCGAGCGCTCACTTCCTTTGGCATAAAGGCTTTCACTCACTGTCAATACTATGTCTGCTTCACAGGCTGGATTGCGCTTTTTTATTTCAAACTTGACTGCAGCTTCGACAAGCCTTTCGCGTATTTGGGCGGTTTCAGAACCAAAAACCATCAGGGTCGAAATTGCCACATCGTTCAAGGTTGCGTCTATTTTCCCGCCCACAGGGGACAAGCCAAAGACTTGATATGCTCTTTTCCAGTTGTCGGAGATCGTGAGAGCTGATGCAATCTTGTTGGCGTCATGGATATTGATGAGAACGCCGCCCAATTCGGCTGAATATTTCTTTAGGAAAGTCTGTTCAGCGCTTGGGGAGATGAGCTGAGAGGTTACGTATACAAAATGATGTTTGCCCGCGTCCCGCGTCTTCTTGACTTCGTCCCGAATCTTTTTTTCCCACTTTCTCTGAACACTAAGCTGAATTCGCAGTCCTGGAATTGAACAAGTTACATCTTGTCCCCCATCGCCTGCGCCATCCACAACATTCAGATCCTGAAATGATTGTGAAGCTAAAAAAAGAAGCGCCACATCATAGAAGTTTTGCTGGTTGGAAGACCTTATACAGTTTTTCAGCGTAGAGAACTGCATTTTTGCTCCGATCATTGCGCGCTTTGAAGCTACTATCAACTTATCCGTTTGGGGGCGCAAGCTTGGGCGGTGCCATCGTTGCAAAAGTGTGATTGTGTCAATGCGTTCAAGAGTGCTTTCGCCCAGAGTGACGTGCTCAAATGGCCGAAGGCACCGCACAAGGGAGACTGCGGACATCATGAAACAGGTCCGCTTTCAGCTTTGGTGCCAACTGATGGGTCCGAGCGAATGTCCGGCATGGTGTGTTTTTTGACCGTCTTGCCGCGCCACCATCTGACCGCTTTCCGCCCTTCCTCCGGAGTGCCTTCGCGAATGCAGCGGAGATTGGGCCCTGCAGCGACGGTCCCGAGGGTCCGCAAAACTGCTTATCGCAACCAAGCAGCCCGGATAGTCGGAACCTCTCGCCTGATGTTGAACCCCGGCCCCCGAGGCTATCCGCCCAGGGGGGTAGGATAGTTCCACCCCCAATCTTCCTCATCCCCCTATCCGGCACTTCTTCGCCAGCCTGCGCGGGGCAGGCCGTCCTTTGCCGACGGCCTTCCACAGACCCACGGAGGCCCCATCCATGCGACCCGATCTCGCCGTTCTGCCGCCACGCTACCTGCGCACCAAGGAGGCGGCCACGTTCCTCAGCCTCTCGGCGCGCACGCTGGAAAAGCACCGCACCTACGGAACCGGCCCCGCTTATCACAAGCTCGGCGGGCGCGTCGTCTATTCGGTCGATGATCTGACTGCTTGGGTTGCGCGCGGCTCGGTCACTTCGACCTCCGATCCGCGCGGCCAGGTCCTGCCGGCCAAGCGCATGACGACGTCGCCGCATGCTGTGCAAGCGCGCGCGACGCGCTGACGGCCCTTCCGGTTCCTCATGCCCCCGACGCCCCGCAGCGCCTCTGAGCGCGGCCAACTCGACCTCTTTCGGGCGCTTCCGGGGGAGTTCGCCCCACGTGACGCGCAGGATCTCATGGCCTATCCTTTCTTTTCCCTGTCCAAGTCGCCGCGCATCCGACCCATCGATTTCGTCGCGGGCAATGTCGCGATCCGGGTCGAGGCCGTGCCCGACCACGGCATGGCCACGATCTGGGATGCCGACATCCTGATCTGGGCGGCGAGCCAGATCGTCGAGGCGCGCGATGCAGGTCTGCGCACCTCACGTCTGATGGCGGCTACACCTTATGAGATCCTTAATTTCACCGGGCGCGGGACGTCGCTCCGGGACTATCAGCGCCTGAAGGCTGCGCTGGACCGGCTGCAATCGACCACGGTGGCGACGACGATCCGCCAGCCCGCCGAAGGGCGGCGCCATCGCTTCTCCTGGATCAACGAATGGCATGAACGCAGCGACGCGAGGGGGCGACCCGACGGCATTGAGCTGATCGTCCCGGACTGGTTCTATCGTGCCGTCCTCGACGACGCGCTGATCCTCACCATCGACCGCGCCTATTTCGATCTGACCGGCGGCCTCGACCGCTGGCTCTATCGGCTTGTGCGCAAGCATGGTGGGCGGCAGGCGGGCGGCTGGCGTTTCGATTTCCGTCACCTGCACCAGAAATCCGGAAGCCTCTCGCCCTTCAAGCGCTTCGCCTTCGAGCTGCGCGACATCATCCGCCGCCAGCCGTTGCCCGGCTATGTCCTCTTCGCCGAGATCGAAACCGGCGGCCGCATGCTGCTGGCCTTCGAGCCTGCCGCGCCCTGTGGACAAGCTGTGAATGGCCTCGTGCCATCCGGAACCCGGGGTATCGTGCCATCAGGAACCCGAGGCTCGTGCTATCGGGAACCGAAACAGGGCTCAACCACATGCACCACAACAGAAAATCGCGCCCTTAACTTAGAGTCTAACAAAGATTCTAACCTTGAAGAGCGCAGGACCGCTGTCGAAACCCTGATCGCAAGGACCGGTGCCGCGCTGAAGGCCGGGTTTCGGCGCCGGGGAAGGGGGCTCGACGAGCCCGTTCCACGAGAACCAGAACTGCCCCTCGGCAAGCCGGGGGAACGGCCATGACCCGTGCGCTCCTCAGGCTGAAAAGCGGCATCGGCGTGACCACCCTTGCGATTGATGGAACGTCCGAGCTGCGCCAGCGCGTCCAGGCTGCGGCCTGCCTGCAAGGCCAGACCGACGCCGCCAAGCTGCGCGATCTGATCGGCCAACCTCTTTCCGCCGAAGAGGGGGCCCCTTCATGACTGGCAAGCTCCCGCCGCAACTCGACGCACACACGACGACTGACCGACCCCTTGCGTCGATCACCTGGGTCGATCTGACGTTCCAGCGACGCCGCGTCGAGCAATGGATCCGCTTCGGCCACCCGTGCCGGGAACAGGTGATCGACCGGCAAAGACGGAGGGTCGGCTTCGCCTCCGGTGCCGTCTTCGCCTGCGTCCGTTGGGCCGGAAACGATCACGGAACTGTCGCGGCACGCCTCGTCATCCTGCGCGCTGTCTTCCGCACCGAGCCCTTCCAGACCCTCGGTTTCGTGCATCCCGGTGCCGAAATCCTGCTGCAGCTGGATGGCTGGCCGAGGGTCAAGCGCACCCTGGAAATCATCGACGCCATCGAAGCGCTCGCGATTGATCCGACCGCCGTCGCGCCGGATCATTGGCGTCATGTCCACAACCGCCTCGCGGCCGGGCAGTCCCCGTCGGTCTATTCCTCGGCGCGGCATGCGGCCTGGATTGCGCGGCGCAGGATCTGGCCATGAAGCGCCGCGTGATCCTGCTCTTGGCCGCGATGGGTCTGGCGAGTCTTGCAGCTTCGTCAGTCGCAGTTCTGCCCGCGTGGCTGATCTGGAACGCGTCTGCCAGCGTGCCGCTCGGCCTCTATTGGGTCGAGCGCCCGACCGGGCTCGAAATCGGCGACCTCGTCGCGGTCATGCCGCCTGCGCCTCTTGCCGCGTTCATGGTTACGCGGGGCTACATCGGCCCGGATGTCCCGCTCTTGAAGCATGTCGCGGGCCTGCCGGGGCAGCGCATCTGCCGCAGCGGCGCAACCATTACCGTCGATGACGTCGTCCTCGGCGAGGCGCTGCCGCGGGATAGGCTCGGTCGCGATCTGCCCGACTGGCAGGGCTGCCGCCTGCTTCAGGACGGCGACATCTTCCTCATGAACCGCGAGGTCCGGGACAGCCTCGATGGTCGGTATTTCGGGCCGCTCTCGGCGGGCGCCATCATCGGAATGGCGCACCCGATCTGGGTGGCTTCAGACGCTGCCGAGCCCCGAGACGGGCGCTTCATCCACCCCTGACAACCCACCAACCCAAAACAGAGGAGACCTGACATGTCACAGATCGGACAGTTCACCCGCGAAGAAACGGGCTTCACCGGACAGGTCCGGACGCTCACACTCGACCTCTCGCTTGCCCTCGTCCCGGTGGAAAACAGCGAGGCCGAGAACGCACCGGCCTATCGCGTGCATGCCGGTGATGCGGACGGCCCGGAGGTCGGAGCGGCCTGGAAGCGCAGCGGTGAAAAGGCCGGTGAGTACCTCTCAGTCCTTCTCGACGATCCCGCCCTGCCGCAGCCGATCCGCGCCAATCTCTTCCGCGACGATGACGCCGGTGCCGCCTGGTCGCTGCACTGGAATCGTCCGAAACCCCGCGAAGACCGGGACTGACGGCCATGCGGTACTGTCACATCGCGGCGCTCGTTTGCGTCCTCTTGTCGTTCAGCCAAGGCCCGGCCATCGCGCATGCGGAGCCCGTTCCGGCGCAGATCGCGGCGCATCCCCATGGCGCCTTCATTGCCGAGGCTGCACAGCGTTTCGGGATCCCGCCAAACTGGATCGTCGCGGTGATGCGCGCCGAAAGTGCTAACGAGCCAGGCGCCGTCAGCCACGCCGGAGCCATGGGGCTGATGCAGGTCATGCCTGGCACCTGGGCCGCCTTGCGCGCGCGCCACGGGCTCGGGGATGACCCCCATGATCCGCGCGACAACATCCTCGCCGGGACCGCCTATCTGCGCGAGATGTGGGACCGTTACGGCAATGTCGCCGCCATGCTTGCCGCCTACAATGCCGGGCCCGGTCGCTACGACGCCTATCTCGAAACGGGGCGTGCCTTGCCAGCCGAGACGCGCGCCTATGTGGCGGCACTCGCCCCACTTCTCGGCAGTGGGACTGGATCGGAAGCGCAGATGGTTGAGCAAACTCTGGCGCCGGACTGGCGCGATGCGGCGCTGTTCGTGGCGCGGTCCGACCAACAAATGGCGCCTGGCATGTCGAGGACCGCGCCGGAGTCCGGAGCCCCGGCGGACGGGATTTTCGTGGCATTGGGCGCGGGGTCGGGCGGACCATGAGCACATGCGCGGCATCGGAATGCCACCCGGAGCTGATCGGTTTGGGGAAGGCACGCCTGGCTGCGATCCCGGCGGCAGAAGCGGAAAAGGCAGGGAAGGCGGAGGGCAAGATAAAGGAAACCGGCACCCCAAGGCGCCGATTTCTGGGCAAGCCCTTGTCTGCACACTGTTTTCGGGGTGCGGATTTGGCACCCTGTTTTCCGGGCCGTGGTGCCGCGCTGTGCGGCAAGTCTCTGAATTCGCTACGCTATTTTCGGCACTGTGCTCGGTTGCTCGCCAGCAGGCACCCCTTGGCCCTTGGACGTGTCCATGAGCGGCGATGACGAGAACAAGTTCGAGCCGCGGCCGGGGGCCATCCGCTCCGACAGTCCGAAAGCGGGCAAGGCCAAGAGCTTTCTGAGCCGTGCGAAGAAGCTCGCCCGCCAGCATAGCAACCGACCCGCGCGTGGCGCGGCGCGCGCTTCGTCCGGCCTCTCGCGTGACTCAGCCAGTCCCGCCGGGAAGGGCGCGAAGGCGGCGGGACGGCGTGTGGAAGGGGCTGGCGTCCGGCGCGGGCGGGGCGCGGCCTTCGTCGGGGCCCGGAACCTCTCGGGCGGCTGGCGACACAGCGCGCCGGGCATGCGCCGGGTCGTGGTGAAGACCCGCTATGTCCGGCAGGCGGGCCGCAGCGGGAAGGGGGCCGCCCATCTGCGCTACATCCAGCGCGACGGCACATCCCGCGACGGCGCGCCGGGACAGCTCTATTCCGCGACCGAGGATCAGGCCGATGGTGAGGCCTTCCTCGCGCGCGGTCGCGACGATCGCCATCAGTTCCGGTTCATCATCGCGCCCGAGGATGCCGCGGAACTTTCCGACCTGACAGGGCATACCCGCGACCTCATGCGCAGCGTCGAAGCCGACCTCGGCACAAAGCTCGACTGGGTCGCCGTCAACCACCACAACACGGGCCATCCCCATGTCCATGTCATCGTGCGTGGTCGCGATGGTCAGGGCGAAACCCTCGTCATCAATGGCGACTACCTCGCCCATGGCATCCGGGAGCGGGCGAGCGCGCTTGTGACGCTGGAACTTGGCCCGGTTTCGGAACGCGAGCAGACCCGCAAGCTTGTGGCTGAGGTCGAACAGGACAGGTTCACCCGGATCGATCGCGCGATGATCGCTGAGGCCGAGGACGGTCTCCTCGACCTGCGTCCCGAACCACAGGAGGCGCGGCGGCAGTTTGACCGGACCCTCCGTCTGCGTCGTCTGGGTCGGCTGCAGAAGATGGGCCTCGCCACGGAACAGGCTCCGGGCGTCTGGGAGTTGAACCCGAGGCTGGAGCCGACGCTGCGCGCCATGGGGGAGCGTGGCGACATCATTCGCGGCATCCAGCGCGCCCTGAAGGCCGATGGCCTGACCCGCGATCCCATGACCTTCGAAGTCCATGGCGCGGCACCCCAGGTCCCGATCACAGGTCGGGTCGTGGACAAGTTTCTAACCGACGAGATGGGCGAGAGCCTGACCCTTGTGGTGGATGGTATCGACGGCCGGATCCATCATGTCTCGGGGCAAGATGCCGACCGCCTTGAGGAGGCGAAGGTCGGCAGCATCGTTGAGGTCGGGCCCGCCGATGCCGCGGCCCGGCCTTCGGATCGCGCCATCGCCGCCATGGCTGAGGACGGGATCTACAGGCCGAGTCGCCATCTGGAACAGGCCCGGTTCGAGGGCCGGGTGCCGGGTGGCGATCATGCGGGCTTCGTCGATGCCCATGTCCGCAGGCTCGAGGCCTTGCACCGTGCCGGAATTGTCGAGCGGATCGATGCGGATCGATGGCGAATCCCCGAGGACTATGACCGCCGTGCGGCCGCCCATGACGCGGGTCGCAACCGGCAAGCGACGGTCCGGGCTCTATCGGCCATGGCGCTCGACAAACAGATCGGGGCCGATGGCGCAACCTGGCTCGACCAGCGGCTCCTGCGCGGCGATCGGTCTGACATCGCGTCTTCGGGCTTCGGTCGGGAGGTGCGCGAGGCGCTCGATCAGCGTCGCGACCATCACCTCGCAAGCGGCGATGCGACGCGACAGGGGGCGCGCGTCCTCTACCGCCGCAATCTGCTGGCGACCCTGCGCGACCGTGAACTCGCCCGGGTCGGGGCATCCCTGGCTGAGCGCAAGGGTCTCGCCTTCCGTCCCGCCGCCGACGGCGCACGGGTCAGCGGCACCTTCACGGGCACCTTGCACCTCGCCAGCGGCAAGTTCGCCCTGGTCGAACAGAGCCAGGAATTCACGCTGGTCCCGTGGCGACCGGTCATTGATCCTCAGCTGGGGCGCGAGGTTACGGGTGTGGTGAAGGGCGGCTCGATCTCCTGGCAACTCGGGCGAGGGAAGGACCTTGGGGTCTGACCTGACGTGCCTAGAAAGGTCCGTGTGCCGCGCGCGTCTTCCGGACAGGACTGTCCCATGTTCCGCCCCTGCTATCCGGCTCTTCCCCGCGCAGGACTTCTCAGTTGCCATCATCGCGCTTCTTCAGCCCCAGATGGGTTTCACGCCACGTCTTGCAGGAGCGCGCATGCGGGGAGGCCGGATCCTCTGGGGCCAGATCATCACCGTGATTTCGATCGTCCTCGTTATGGTCTGGGCGGCGACGCAGTGGGTGGCCTTTCGCCTCGGCTTCCAGCCCCAGCTTGGCGCGCCCTGGTTTGAGGCAGCGGGATGGCCCATCTACCATCCGCCCGCGTTCTTCTGGTGGTGGTTCTCCTTCGATGCCTATGCCCCGGGCATCTTCATGGAAGGGGCCGCCATCGCCGTGACTGGCGCGGCGCTCGCCATCGCCGCAGCCTTCCTCATGTCGATCATCCGGGCGCGCGAGGCGCGCAACGTCGCCACCTATGGTTCGGCCCGATGGGCGGAGGCGCGAGAGATCCATACGGCCGGTCTGCTGGGCCCCGATGGTGTGGTCCTGGGGCGTCATGACCGGGCCTACCTGCGCCATGACGGGCCGGAGCATGTCCTGTGTTTTGCGCCCACCCGCAGCGGCAAGGGCGTCGGCCTTGTGGTGCCGACCTTGCTGACCTGGCCCGGCAGCTGCATTGTGCATGACATCAAGGGCGAGAACTGGGGGCTGACGGCAGGGTTCCGGTCGCGCCATGGGCGGGTGATGCTCTTCGACCCGACCAATGCCGCATCCTCGGCCTACAATCCGCTGCTCGAGGTCCGACGGGGGGAATGGGAGGTCCGCGATGTCCAGAACATCGCCGATATCCTCGTTGATCCCGAAGGCAGTCTCGACAAGCGCAACCATTGGGAAAAGACCAGCCAATCGCTCTTGGTCGGCGCGATCCTCCATGTCCTCTATGCCGAGCGGGACAAGACCCTCGCAGGGGTCGCGAACTTCCTGTCGGACCCGCGTCGACCGATCGAGGCGACGCTGCGCGTGATGATGGAAACCGCACATCTGGGGTCAGGCGGTGTGCACCCTGTCATTGCCTCCTCGGCGCGTGAGCTTCTGAACAAGTCCGAGAATGAGCGTTCCGGCGTCCTTTCGACCGCCATGTCCTTCCTCGGACTCTACCGTGATCCGGTCGTGGCCCGGGTCACGGCGCGCTGCGACTGGCGGATCACCGATCTTGTGGAGGGCCCAAGCCCGACCAGCCTCTACCTGGTCGTGCCGCCCTCCGACATCAACCGCACCAAGCCCCTGATCCGCTTGATCCTGAACCAGATCGGGCGGCGCCTGACGGAAGAGCTGAAGACCTCGGGCAAGCGCCACCGGCTCCTGCTGATGCTGGACGAATTCCCTGCGCTTGGCCGCCTCGATTTCTTCGAAAGCGCGCTGGCTTTCATGGCGGGGTACGGCCTGAAATCCTTCCTGATCGCGCAGAGCCTCAACCAGATCGAGCGCGCCTACGGTCCGAACAACGCCATCCTCGACAACTGCCATGTGCGCGTGGCCTTCGCGACCAATGATGAACGGACCGCGAAACGGATCAGCGCTGCGCTTGGCACGGCGACCGAGATGCGCGATTCCACCAACTATGCCGGGCATCGTCTTGCGCCCTGGCTCGGGCATCTGATGGTCTCACGCCAGGAAACCGCGCGGCCGCTGCTGACGCCGGGAGAGGTCATGCAACTGCCGCCCACCGACGAGATCGTCATGGTGGCCGGGGTGCCACCGATCCGGGCGACCAAGGCCCGCTACTTCGAGGACCAGCGTTTCCGGGAACGGGTGCTGCCGCCGCCGGACCTGCGCAACCGATCGGTTGCGGTCGGGGGGCTGCGGCCGTCCGATGATTGGTCTGATCTGACCCCCGCTGCGACCTCCGGTCCGTCCGACGCGTCCGACAACCACGCTGGCGACCCGGCGAATGCGGGCATTCGACGCGAACCGGAACTGCCCGAGCAGGAGGAGATCGTTCCGCCCCCGCCGGC
>JAFEEZ010000156.1 GCA_018240825.1 Pseudomonadota bacterium
GGTGACGCCCGAAACGATGCGTGCGATGATCGACCGGCTGTACGGCGCGGGCCAACCGAGCGTTGTCGTGTTGGCGTTCCGTCCGACCGATCCCGCCGCTTATGGCCGGGTGATCGCGGACGCCGACAGGCGGCTGGAGAAAATCGTCGAGTTCAAGGACGCGTCGCCTGAGGAGCGCGCGGTAAACCTTTGCAATTCCGGCCTGATGGCGGTGCGGTCGACCGACCTGTTCCGGCTGCTCGCGCAGGTGACGAACGACAATGCGGCGGGCGAGTTCTATCTGACCGACATTGCCGAACTCGCATCGACGGATGGGCGCGGCGCGGTGGTGGTCGAAACCGACACCGAAGAAGTCGCGGGGGTCAACAGCCGCGCCGAACTCGCCGCGGTCGATGCGAGCTGGCAGGCCAAGCGCCGCATCCGGGCAATGGCAGATGGGGCGACGTTGATCGCGCCCGACACGGTCTGGTTCTCGTTCGACACGAAGATCGGGCGCGACGTGCTGATCGAGCCCAATGTGTTTTTCGCTCCGGGCGTCAGCATCGCCGACGGCGCGACGATCCGCGCGTTCAGTCATATCGAGGGCGCGAATGTCGGCGCGGGGGCGGAGGTCGGCCCCTATGCTCGGCTGCGTCCGGGCGCGGTGCTGGGCGAGAAATCGAAGGTCGGCAATTTCGTCGAGGTCAAGAAGGCGACGCTCGGCAAGGGCGCGAAGGCCAACCATCTGACCTATCTGGGGGACGCCGAAATCGGTGCGGGGGCGAATATCGGCGCGGGCACGATCACGTGCAATTATGACGGCTTCTTCAAATACCGGACCGTGATCGGGGAGGGCGCGTTCATCGGGTCGAACTCGGCGCTGGTCGCGCCGGTGACAATCGGGGCGGGGGCGATCGTCGGGGCGGGATCGACGGTGACGGCCGACGTCGAGGCGGATTCGCTGCGGCTGGTGCGGCCGGCGCAGGAGAGCAAGTCCGGCTGGGCCAAGCGGTTCCGCGACATGATGAGCGCGAAGAAGGCGGGTAAGTCTTGACATGATATCATGATATGATATCAGTATATCAATATGACGCGCATTCTCGCCGATCTGCCTGACGAAGACTTGAAATGGCTCGATCAGCGTGCAGCCGAGCTGGGCAAGTCGCGTGCGTCGATACTGCGTGAGGCGGTAGCGACCTACAAGGCGCAACCCCGCGACGATGACATGAGCTGGATCGATCAAGGGTTCGGGCTGTGGGCTCGTCACGGTATTTCGATCGATCCACGTGATTATGAACGGCGAAGGCGCGCCGAGTGGACGCGGCCGTGGGATGACGATTATGAGGAGGTTCGCCACGAGTCTCCCGATCTGTTCGACGCCGAGGACGATCGTCAGCGGCAAATCTATCTGGACATGCTTGCCGGCAAGTATCCCGAGCCTAAGCGGCCCTAACTTCGGTGAGCGGATTCACGTTCGATGCGAATATCGTGATCGACGCGCTGGCCGGCTATCCGCCGGCGCGCGCCGAGATTCAGCGTGCCGCCACGAACTCGCGCCCGTGGATCAGTCGCATGGCCTGGATCGAGGTTCTTTCGAAGGGCGACGAAACGATCTTGCGCGACGCGATGGCGTTTCTATCGCGCTTCGGTGTCGATGAAATCGACGACGAAATTTCCCGCCGCGCGGCCGCCCTCCGCCGGGAGCGGCCGAGGTTGAAATCGCCGGATGCAATCATCCTGGCGACGGCCCAGATACGCGGGCGCGTTCTCATCACCCGCAACACCAGGGATTTTCCGGCGCAGATGCCGGGGATCCGTGTCCCTTACGTTTTTTAGGAAAGCTCCTAACCATGTGCGGAATCATCGGAATTGTCGGCAAGGACCAGGTCGCTGATCGGCTGGTCGAAGGGCTGCGGCGGATGGAATATCGCGGCTACGACTCCGCCGGCGTGTGCACCGTGCAGGATGACCGGCTCATCCGCCGCCGCGCGGAGGGCAAGCTCGCCAATCTCGTGGCGGTGCTCGCCGCCGATCCGGCGCCGGGCCATACCGGCATCGCGCACACGCGCTGGGCGACGCACGGCGCGCCGACCACGTCGAACGCGCACCCGCACGCGACCAGGGAAGTCGCCCTGGTCCACAACGGCATCATCGAGAATTTCAAGCCACTGCGCGAAGCCTTGCAGGCGCGCGGGCGCGTGTTCGAGAGCGAGACCGATACCGAAGTCGTCGCACATCTGGTGAGCGAGCGGGTCGAGGCGGGAGAGTCGCCGCAGGAAGCGGTGAAGGCGGTATTGCCCGAACTGCGCGGCGCGTTCGCATTGGCGATCGCGTTTCGCGAGCATCCCGAATTGCTGATCGGCGCGCGACTCGGCTCCCCACTGGTGGTCGGCTATGGCGAGGGCGAGACGTATCTCGGCTCAGACGCGCTCGCGCTCGCCGGGCTGACTCAGGACATCGCCTATCTCGAAGAGGGCGATTGGGTGATCATCACGCGCGACGGCGCGCAGATCTACGACGCGGCGAACAATCCGGTGACGCGCGAGATCACGCGGTCGGGCGCGACCTCCGCGATGATCGAGAAGGGCAATTACCGCCACTTCATGCAGAAGGAGATTTTCGAGCAGCCGATCGTCGTCGCGCAGACGCTGCGGTCGTATCTGCGCGGGGTCGAGCGCACCGTGGGGCTGCCGCAGATAGACTTCGACCTGTCGGCGGTGAAGCGCGTGACGATCGTCGCGTGCGGCACCAGTTTCTATGCCGGGATGGTCGCCAAATACTGGTTCGAGCAATTCGCGCGCGTGCCGGTCGACATCGACGTCGCGAGCGAGTTCCGATATCGCGATCCGGTGTTCGAGGAGGGCGGGCTGGCGCTGTTCATCAGCCAGTCCGGCGAGACCGCGGACACGCTCGCCGCGTTGCGCCACGCCAGGAAGGCGGGGCAGAAGATCGCGGTGGTGGTCAACGTACCGACGAGTACGATGGCGCGCGAGGCCGACCTGTTGCTGCCGACGCATGCCGGTCCGGAGATCGGCGTCGCCTCGACCAAGGCGTTTTCGTGCCAGCTCGCGGTGCTCGCCGCGCTCGCTGCACACTTCGCGGTGGTGAAGGGCCGCCTGACGCGCGAGGAGGAAGAAGCGATCGTCGAGCATCTGACGCAAGCCCCCGCCGCACTCAACGCCGCGCTCGACCATGACGAGGAGATCGCGGCGATGGCTCCGCTGATCGCGCCGGCGCGCGATGTGCTCTATCTCGGCCGCGGACCGGACTATCCGCTGGCGCTCGAAGGCGCGCTGAAACTCAAGGAAATCAGCTATATCCACGCCGAAGGTTATGCGGCGGGTGAAATGAAGCACGGACCGATCGCGCTGATCGACGAGAATGTGCCGGTGATCGTCATCGCGCCCTCCGGCCCGCTGTTCGAGAAAACCGTCAGCAACATGCAGGAAACGCAGGCGCGTGGCGGCAAGGTGGTGCTGATTTCGGATGCGGAGGGGCTGGCCGAAGCGGGCGACAATTGCCTCGCGACGATCGAGATGCCCAAGGTCCATCCGCTGATCGCGCCTTTGGTCTATGCAGTGCCGGTGCAGTTGCTCGCCTATCACGTCGCGGTCGCGAAGGGGACCGACGTCGACCAGCCGCGGAATTTGGCGAAGAGCGTGACGGTCGAATAGCGAACAGGGCTGGCCCACTACTTACATTATGGTAAGTAGTGATATGGCCTACGCGCATACGCTGGAAGCGAACCCTCACTGGCTGCCGCATCCGCCGCGCGGCGCGCTGGCGCACATTCCGGGCGACTATGGCCTGCCGTTGATCGGCAATACGCTGAAACTGCTGCGCGATCCCGGCAAGTTCGGCGAAGCGATGGTCGCGCGGTACGGCACGGTCTATCGCAACCATGCTTTCGGCGAGGCCACCGTCGCCTTGCTCGGGCCCGAGGCGAATGAGCTGATCCTGTTCGACCGCGACAAGTTGTTCTCGTCCGAACAGGGTTGGGGACCGCTGCTCAACCTGCTGTTCCCGCGCGGGTTGATGCTGATGGATTTCGACAAGCATCGCGCCGACCGCAAGACCTTGTCGGTCGCGTTCAAGCCCGAGCCGATGCGGCATTACGCGACTCAGCTCGACGCCGGGATCAAGCGTCAGGTCGCCGGCTGGGGCGCGCGCGCGATGCGCTTCTATCCCGCGGTCAAGAAGCTGACGCTCGATCTCGCCGCGACCAGCTTCCTCGGCGTCGAGCTGGGCGACGAGGCGGATCGCATCAACCAGGCGTTCGTCGACGAAGTGCAGGCGTCGATCGCCCCGATCCGCGCGCCGCTGCCCGGCACTGCGATGGCGCGCGGGGTCAGGGCGCGCGCCTATCTGGTCGACTGGTTCAAGCGCGAGATTCCGGCGCGACGGCATGGCGCCAGACGCGGGAATGGCGAGGATTTCTTCTCGCAATTCTGTCGCGCAACCGGCGACGCGGGCCTGCCGCTGCCGGCCGATGCGATCGCCGACCACATGAATTTCCTGATGATGGCGGCGCACGACACGATCACCTCGTCGATGACGACCTTCGTGATGCTGCTGGCGCGCAATCCGGAATGGCAGGAACGGCTGCGCGAGGAGATCATGGGCCTCGACCCGCAGGGACCGCTGACGGATCAGCTCGATAGGCTCGTCCTGACCGACTACGCTTTCAAGGAAGCGCTGCGGATGATGCCGCCGGTCCCCTCGCTGCCGCGTCGCGCTCTCCGCGATTTCGAATTCGGCGGCTACACGATCCCTGCCGGCGCCAGCGTCGGGGTGGGAATCGCGTGGACGCACCGAATGCCTGACATCTGGCCCGATCCCGACCGGTTCGACCCATTGCGCTTCACGCCCGAAGCGTCGAAGGGCCGCCACCGCTTCGCCTGGGTCCCGTTCGGCGGCGGCGCGCATATGTGCCTGGGGCTGCATTTCGCGGTGATGCAGATGAAGCTGCTGACCGCGAACCTGTTGTCGCGCTATAGGGTCGAGGCGGAGTCGGGGGCGGGCGAGAAGTGGCAGGTGTTTCCGATCCCGCGCCCCAGGGACGGGTTGCCGGTGCGGCTGACGCTCCTGACCTGATCGTCAGGGCGGGAACCGGCGCGGCGGGCGAACGGTTGGTTTCGGACTGTCGACACGATGCTGAGCCAGGCAGGAGATAACGATCGAACCGCTCCCTCTTTTCACGATCGGTCACTCGACCCGGACGATCGCGGAGTTCGTCGACCTGCTGCGCGCCGGCAACGTCGCGCTGGTGGTCGACATTCGCACGGTGCCGCGATCGCGGACCAACCCGCAATACAATCTCGACGTGCTTCCCGGAGAGCTTGCGCCGTACCAGATCGGGCATCTGCGCATCGCCGAGCTCGGCGGGTTGCGCGGGCGGCAAAGCGATGTTCCGCCCGATATCAACGCTTACTGGACCAACCAGAGCTTTCACAATTACGCAGACTATGCGCTCTCGGCCGGATTCCGGTCGGGAATGGCGCAACTGCTCGACGTGGCCGAGGAGCGCCGAACCGCGATCATGTGTTCCGAAGCGGTGTGGTGGCGCTGTCACCGCCGCCTTGTCGCGGACTATCTGATACGCGCGAACCGCGCCGTCTATCACCTGATGGGCAAGGACGCCGTCCAGCCCGCAAAAATCACGCCGGCCGCCGTTTATGCCGGCGACGGCATCCATTATCCGCGCCCAGAGGAGGATCAGCAATGACCAAGCGCTTCAGCGTGGGCGACCATGTCCGATGGAATTCCGAGGCGGGTCACGTCAGCGGCACGATCGTCAAGGTCCACACGCGAGACACCGAATATAAAGGCTACACGCATCATGCGACCGCCGACGATCCGCAATACGAGATCAAGAGCGACAAGACCGATCACATCGCGATGCACAAGGGAACGGCATTGCATAAAATCGGTGCATAGAATCGGCCGCTGACATGCGTTGCCATCCGCGGGTAGGGTGGCCGTTAACCGCCGAAACTCAAGTCGCCGCGGCGCTCCGCGCGATGATGTCGGCATAGATGTCGGTCAGCGTTTCGAGATCGGCAAGCGTTACGGCCTCGTCGGTCTTGTGCATCGTTGCGTTGACCAGGCCGAACTCGACCGTGGGACACACCTGCGACAGGAAGCGTGCGTCGCTGGTGCCGCCGGTAGTGGACAAGGCTGGGGTGACGCCCGTCACCGCCTCGATCGCGCTTCCCACCAGCGCTGACAGCGGCCCCGGCCCGGTCAGGAAGGCTTCGCCGGAGATTCGCGCGATCACGGTCGCCGCCGGGGCGTGCAGCGCCACCGTTCGTTCGATCAGCGCGACCAGATCCTCCCCACGCTGTTCGTCATTGAAACGGATCGACAGCCGCGCCGACGCCCTGGCCGGGATGACGTTGGTCGCCGGATTGCCGACCGTCACGTCGGTTACTTCGATATTCGAAGGCTGGAACCAGTCATTGCCATGGTCGAGCACGATCGCGTCGATCGCCGCCAGCGCCGCGACCAGCCTGGGGATCGGGTTGTCGGCCAGCTGCGGATAGGCGACATGGCCCTGCTTGCCCGGCACGTCGATCCAGATGTTGACCGATCCACGCCGCCCGATCTTGATTGTGTCGCCGAGCCGTTGGTCGGAGGTCGGCTCGCCGACCAGGCAGAAGTCCGGCTTTAGTCCGCGCTCCGCCATCCGCTCGATAATCGAACGCGTGCCGTAGATTGCCGGCCCCTCCTCGTCCCCCGTGATCAAAAGGCTGAGCGTCGGCCCGTCAACGCGCGCCGCCGCCGCGGCGAACGCGGCGATCGCGCCTTTCATGTCGACCGCACCGCGGCCGTAGAGCAAGTCGCCGCGCACTTCGGGCTCAAACGCGCCGCTGGTCCAGCCCTCGCCGGGCGGAACGACGTCAAGATGCCCGGCGAACGCGACGTGCGCTCCCGTCCCCGGCCGCAGCGCAATCATGTTCTCGACCGGTCCGTCCGGCTCTTCGCCGACGGTGAATCGGTCGATCTCGAACCCCGCGACCGTCAGCGCCTGCGCCAGCACGTCGAACACTTCGCCGCGCGCCGGCGTCACGCTTTCGGCGGCGATCAGCGCCTTGGTCAGATCGACGACTTGGGGCAAGGTATGCTCCTGCAAACGAACGGAGAC
>JAFEEZ010000157.1 GCA_018240825.1 Pseudomonadota bacterium
CGCGACAGGCGCTGCCTACGCTCGATCGCTCCAGATATGCGAGCGCAGAGGGTCTGGCGAAGGGGGCGTATGTTCTTGCCGACAGCGACGAGCCTGAGGTGATCCTGATCGCGACGGGATCGGAAGTCAGCCTCGCGATCGAAGCGCACGAGAGGCTGAAGAAGGACGGCGTCGCTTCGCGCGTCGTGTCGATGCCGAGCTGGTATCGCTACGAACTGCAATCGGACGCGTACAAGGAGAGCGTGCTGCCGAAAAAGGTGACCGCGCGGCTTGCGATCGAGATGGGAAGCGAGGTCGGCTGGGACCGCTATATCGGGTTGTCGGGCAAGACGATCACGATGGCGACGTTCGGGGCGTCGGCGCCGCTCGCCAAGCTCGCCGACAAGTTCGGCTTCACTGTCGACAATGTGGTGAAGACCGCCAAGGGAATGCTGGAGAAGAAGTGATGGGACGGCTCAACGACCTAGAAAAAATGGGCCAGGCGGTGTGGCTCGACTTCATCGACCGCAAGCTGCTTGCCGAGGGCGGGTTGAAGAAGCTGGTCGAAGAGGATGGCGTGACCGGCGTGACCAGCAATCCGGCGATTTTCGAAAAGGCGATGGGGCATGGGGACGCTTATGACGCCGAACTCGCCGATTTCGACCGGAACCATCACGACGCCTCGCCGATGGCGCGCTATGAATATCTCGCGATCCGCGACATCCGCGATGCCGCCGATACGCTGCGCCCGGTGTATGACCGGCTCGACGGTCGCGACGGCTATGTGTCGATGGAGGTCTCGCCCTATCTCGCTCAGGATACCGACGGCACCGCCGCCGAGGCGGAAAGACTGTGGCGCGAAGTTGACCGTCCCAACCTGATGATCAAGATTCCGGGCACGCCGCAGGGCGTTCCCGCGATCGCCGCGTCGATCGACAAGGGCGTCAATATCAACGTGACGCTGCTGTTCGGTATCGAGGCGTACAAGGCGGTGGCGATGGCGTATGTCGAGGGACTCGAGAAAAGGGCGTCGCGCGGCGATCCGATCGACAAGGTTGCAAGCGTTGCGAGCTTCTTCGTCAGCCGGATCGACACCAAGATCGACGACGCGATCGATGCCGGTACTGGCGGCGACGAGGCGAAGGCGCTGAAGGGCAAGGTCGCGATCGCCAACGCCAAGATGGCGTATCAATGGTATCTCGATTTCGTGAAATCCGATCGCTGGCAAGCGCTGGCGGCGAAGGGCGCGATGCCGCAACGGCTGCTCTGGGCGTCGACCGGAACCAAGAACCCTGACTATTCGGACGTTCTCTATCTCGACACGCTGATCGGGAAAGATACGGTCAACACCGTCCCGCCCAAGACGATGGACGCGTTCCGCGACCATGGTACGGTGGCCGAAACGCTGACGCATGACGTCGACGGCTCGAGGCGCGTGCTCGCGGAGGCCGAGCGGCTGGGGCTCGACCTGCGGGGCGTGACCGACGAGCTGGTCGAGGAAGGGGTGCATGCGTTCGCGAAATCGTTCGACACGTTGCTCGCGTCGATCGCGGCCAAGCATCCCGCGGAGGCGCCCTGACTCTCTCCATCCGTTCGTGCTGAGCTGGTCGAAGCACGCGTTACGTCAATCGCCCTTCGACACGCTCAGGGCGAACGGATCGAGAGTTGTACATGAAGATCGGAATTGTCGGCCTTGGGCGGATGGGGAGCAATATCGCGCGGCGCCTGATGCGCGCTGGCCACGAGACGGTGGTTTACGACCGCGCCCCGGAGGCGGTGAAAGGTGTGGCGGGCGATGGCGCGACCGGGGTCGGTTCGCTCGAGGATCTCGTCGCCGGGCTGGAGCAGCCGCGCGCGATCTGGGTGATGCTGCCGGCGGGCGATCCGACCGAAAGCACGATCGAGACGCTGTCCGGCGCTTGTGCGCAAGGCGACATCATCATCGACGGCGGCAACACGTTCTACCGCGACGACATCAGGCGCGCCAAATATCTGGAGGAAAAAGGCATCCACTATGTCGATGTCGGCACGTCGGGCGGCGTGTGGGGGCTTGAGCGCGGCTATTGCATGATGATCGGGGGCCCCAAGGAGGCGGTCGATCCGCTCGACCCGATCTTCGAAGCGCTGGCGCCGGGACTCGGTACGATCCCCCGCACGCCCAACCGGATGGAGCAGGAGGGGGAGGATCCGCGCGCGGAGAAGGGATATATCCATGCGGGTCCCGCGGGCGCGGGTCATTTCGTCAAGATGGTGCACAACGGCATCGAATACGGGCTGATGCAGGCCTATGCGGAGGGGTTCGACGTGCTCAAGGGCAAGAAGTCGGACAAGTTGCCCGAGGAGGAGCGCTACGACCTTAACCTGACCGACATCGCCGAAGTATGGCGGCGCGGCAGCGTGATCTCGTCGTGGCTGCTCGACCTGTGCGCATCGGCGCTGGCGAAGGACATGGCGCTCGAGCAATTCACCGGGCGCGTCGCCGATTCGGGCGAGGGGCACTGGACGATCGAGGCGGCGATGGAGGAAGCGGTGCCGGCGCACGTCCTGACCGCTGCGCTGTTCGCGCGCTATCGCAGCCGGGTCGATCACACGTTCGGCGACAAGTTGCTCTCGGCGATGCGCTTCGGGTTCGGCGGGCATGTCGAGATGCCGCAATGAGCCGTTACTCGTGACGATCAAGCTGGTGGTGTCGGACGTGGACGGCACCCTGGTCAGAAAGGACAAGTCGCTCGGTCCGCAAACGATCGCGGCGGTCGGTCGCTTGCGCGCGGCGGGCGTGCCGTTCACGCTGATCAGCGCGCGTCCGGTGTCGGGCGTGATGCCGCTGATCGCCGCGCTCGGCGTCGACATCCCGCTCGCCGCGATCAACGGGGGAATATTGTTCCGGCCCGACGGCGGGGTGATCGAGGAACATCGCATCGAGCGCGCAGTGGTCGAAGGCGTGTTTGCGCTGGCCGAGAAATCGCCGGTGGACCGCTGGGTTTTCGCCGGGGGTCAATGGTATGCGTCGAGGGGCGAGGGCGTGCACGTCGAGCATGAACGCATCGCTTCGAACCAGGCGCCGGTGATCCGCACCGGCTTTGCCGATCTCTACGCTCGCGCCGACAAGGTGACCTTCGTCAGCGACGACCGCGACCTGCTTGAGAGCCTCGCCGGCAAGGCCTCGGCCGCCTTCGGCGACCGTGCGACGATCGGCCAGAGCCAGGTCTATTATCTCGACGTCACCGATACGGCGGCGAACAAGGGCGACGGCGTCGCCGCGCTTGCCCAAATGATCGGTGTCGAACTCGCCGACACGGTCGTGCTCGGCGACATGGACAATGATGTCGCGATGTTCGACCGCGCCGGGCTGTCGGTCGCGATGGGCCAGGCGCCCGACGCGGTTAAGGCCAAGGCCGACTGGGTCTCGTCCAGCAACGAACAGGACGGCGTCGCGCAAGCGATCGACGCCTTCATTTTGCCAAGGGTGAGCGCATGAAGAAACTGATCGCTTTCGATCTCGACGGCACGCTCGCGCTGTCGAAGCAGCCGCTCGACGACGCCATGGCGGCGGTGCTCGCCGATCTGCTCGACGTGTGCAAGGTCGATATCATTTCCGGCGGCGATTGGCCGCAGTTCGAAAAGCAGGTGGTCGGGCGGATGCCCCGACGCGCCAACCTGGCCAACCTGTTCATCCAGCCCACGACCGGCACCAAGCTCTATCGTTTCGTCGATGGCGGGTGGAAGGCGATCTATGCCGAGCTGTTCAGCGCGGAGGAGCGCAAGGCGATCATCGCCGCATTCGATCAGGCGATGCACGAGGAGGGGCTGGACCAGGGCAAGACCTGGGGCGAGCGGGTGGAGGATCGCGGCAGCCAGGTGACGTTCTGCGCGCGCGGCCAGCAAGCGCCGCTGGACGCGAAGGAAGCGTGGGACCCCGACCATGCCAAGCGCAAGAAATTGCAGGCTCGGTTGCGGACGGTGCTCCCCGATCTGTCGATCAATATCGGCGGATCGACCTCGATCGACATAACGCGCAAGGGTGTCGACAAGGCGTACGGGTTGCGCAAGCTGTTGCCCGAGGCGGGGGTGACTGCGGACGATGTGCTGTTCCTTGGCGACGCGATCTTTCCGGGCGGGAACGACTATCCGGCGAAGGAAATGGGGCTCGACACGATCAAGGTCGATTCGATCGACGACACCAGGCGCGTGATCGAGACGATCGTGCTGGTATTGAAGAATTGACCGTTTCGTAGAAACAACGATAGATTTTGCCCTCCCAGGGAGAGGAACAGCCATGAAAATGATCCTTCTTTTCGCAGGCGTCGCCGCGCTGTCGGCATGCGCGCCAAAGGCCGAGAACATGACGGAGCCGGCCAACACCGCGACGACAACCGAAAATACGACGATCGAAACCGCGACGACTAACACGACCGCCGCATGGACCGGGTTCGAGCCCGGCACCTATACCGTTGCCGACGCCAAGGGCGCCAAGTCCGACGTCACGATCAACAGCGACGGCACCTATGCGAGCGTCGATGCCGCTGGAAAGAAGGAGACCGGGACGTTCGTGATGAAGGGCGGGAAGGGCTGCTTCACCGCGAATGGCTCGGGCGAGATGTGCTATACCAATTCGGTGCCGGGCGCCGATGGCAGCTGGACCGGGACCGGCGACGACGGTTCGAAGTCGAAGGTGATGAAGAAGCCGGCCTGACGCCGTGCCGCGTTGCGCGATCGAGGGGCGGTTCGTGGGGGCCGCCCTTCTTGGAGGCGGTCAACCGGTCGCGGCCTCGACGGCATCGTGGAAGATCTTGATCCCGCCCTCTAGCCCACCCAGCGTCACCCGGTCGATCGCCCCTGACATCAGTCCTTCCTGCCCGAGCGCCGCCGCGCGGAAGTCCTCGCTTCCGAACACGCCGCCATCGAGCAGCACCCAGCTCTTTTCCCAATGCGCCAGCGCCTTGTCGGTCGCGGGCGGCTCGGGGATCAGCATGAAATCCTCGACCAGCACGCGGTCGACGCCGCGCGGCATCAGCGTCATCAGGTTCATGTAATCGGGGCTGACGATCAGGATCGTCGCCGGAAACATCTGGTAGGTATAGGTGATTGCGCGGCGCAAGGTCGGCCAATCCTCCGCCGCGCACTCGATCGCCTCCACATCGCGCCCGACCGCAGAGCGCTGGTGCGACCCGATCAGGTCGCCCGATGCGACGCCGTCCTTGAAAAACGGACCGATCGTCGCCGCGTGCAGCCGCTGGACGTGATAGCTTTCGAGGAAGGCGTCCATGATGAGCTTCCAGTTGGCCGGGACATCGTGCGTGCGCC
>JAFEEZ010000158.1 GCA_018240825.1 Pseudomonadota bacterium
CTCGGCGACGCGCAGCTTTTCGGCGGCACCCGGCAACACGAACATGCCGACCCCGCGCCGAACCTCGACATAGCCGTCGTCCTGAAAGCTTTGATACGCCTTCGCGACGGTCAGCGGATTGGCGCCATGTTCGGCGGCGAGCGCGCGAACCGAAGGAAGCTGATCGCCGGCGCGATATTCGCCGCGCAGGATCGCCGCTGCGATCCCCCCGCGAAGACGGATATAGACCGGGCTGTCGTCGTTGCTTAGTGCCATGCTGCTTTAATACAGCAATCGACGGTTAGGTCCAGTCGATTAACCGCCCCAGGTTGAAACAATCTTATGGAGATCGGGCCGCGGCCTTTCCTCCAATTGCTTGGCCGGCGTGCCGAGGAAGATAAACCCGGCGACCCGCTCCGGCGCCGCGCCGAACGCATCGCGCACTTGATCCGAATAGGCCGCCCAGCCGGTCAACCATCCGCCGGCGAACCCCATCGCGTGCGCCGCGTGGAGCAGGTTCATGCAAGCCGCGCCAACCGACAGTTCCTGTTCCCAGAGCGGAATATGGCTCTCGGGCCTGGGGGAGGACAGCACGACAACCAAAACCGGCGCTTGCGTCGCGAATTGTTCGAGCGCCTCGATCTCGAGCCGCGCCGCCTGCGGGCGTTCGGCGCGATAGGCGTCGGTGATGATGCGGGCGAGGGCGGTGCGCCTCTCGCCCGGCACGATGACGAATCGCCACGGCGCGAGCTTGCCGTGATCCGGCGTTCGCGCGGCGACTTCGAGGATCTGGCGCAACTGCGTCTCTTCCGGACCGGGCGCCGCAAGATCACGCGGCTTGCCCGAGCGGCGGGTGGCGAGGAGCGAGAGCGGCGTCGAGCGATCGTTGAACATGCCCGGCATCTAGGGCGTAGCGGCCAGTATTTACACCCGGGCGGTTCCCGCTAGTCTCCGCCCATCATCCGCCGCTTGACGGCGGGCAGAAAAGTTCAGGGAGCGAATGCATGGTGGACACCCCGACCGCGGACAATCCGCGCGAGCCGGATATCACGCACGTCAATCCGGGCGCGGAAAAGACCTGGTTCGGGCATCCTGCGCCGTTGTTCTGGCTGTTCGGCACAGAAATGTGGGAGCGGTTCGGCTATTACGGGATGCGCGCGCTCCTGACGCTGTATCTCACCAAGCATTTCGTGCTCGGCGATCGCGCCTCGACCGGCCTGTATGGCGGCTATACCGCGCTCGTCTATCTGACGCCGCTGGTCGGCGGTCTGTTGGCCGATCAGTACCTGGGGTCGAAACGCGCGGTGCGGTTCGGCGCGATCCTGATGGCGATCGGCTATTTCACGCTCGCGTTCGGCGGCGCGCCGGCCAAGCCCTATCAGGTGATCGACGGTCAGCGTTATGAGGTTGTCGTCGCCAAGTTCCGCGACGCGCCGACCAGCGACCCCGGCGAGACGCGCTATCTGGTCGACAACGGCCAGAAGCTGACGATGCGCGGCAATGACGACGGCAGTCTGTCGCTGCTCGCCGCCGACGGGCATGAAGTGCGCAAGGTCGCCAAGGGCAGCTATTCGGAAGAAGCCGAGCGCAGCGCGTTCCTGACGATGATCCTGCTGGTCGCGCTGTCGTTGATCTCGGTCGGAAACGGCTTCTTCAAACCCAACATTTCGACGATGGTCGGCGAACTCTATCAACAGGGCGATCGGCGCCGTGACGCCGGGTTCACGATTTTCTATATGGGAATCAACACCGGCTCGATCCTGGGTCAATTCCTGTGCGCATTGTTCGCCGACAGCTTCGGCTGGCCGCTTGGCCTTGGTCTGGCAGGCGTCGCGATGGTGATTTCGTTCCTGATGATCACCTTTCACGGCGGGCGGCTCGACGCCGTGGGCAACATTCCCGCCCAGGCCGGGCCCGACCGCGCGCTGCTGATCTATATCGGCGCGCTGGTCGCTGTGCCGGTGGTCTATTTCCTGTTCGTTAACCTGATGGCGGCGGCCGAGCCGGCGCCCGGATCGGGTTTCGTCGGCTACATCATGTCGCTGTCGCTGATGGGCAAATTGCTGTTCGGCACCTTCCTGCTCAGCGTGCCGGGCATCCTCATCTGGTCCTACGCCAAGGGGACAAAGACCGAGTTCCAGATGATGCTGGCGGCAATGGTGCTGATCGTGTTCAACGTGTTCTTCTGGACGTTGTTCGAACAGGCCGGGTCGAGCCTGACGCTGTTCGCCGATCGCAATACGGACCGCAGCGTGTTCGGGCTGTTCAGCCTGTCGGCGCCCCAGACGCAGAATTTCAACCCCATCGCGATCGTCCTTTTGGCGCCGGTGATGAGCGTGATCTGGGGCGTGCTCGCGCGGCGAAACGCGGAGCCGTCGATCCCGGTCAAGTTCGCGATTGCGCTGATGCTGGTCGGCGCGGGTTTCCTGTTCCTCGTATTCGGATCGAACTTCGCCGACAGCGATTTCAAGGTGGGCTTGTGGTGGCTCGCCGGGCTCTACGTGATCCACTCGATCGCCGAGCTTTGCATTTCGCCGGTCGGGCTGTCGATGATCACCAAATTGTCGATCGGCCGCATCGTCGGGCTGATGATGGGCGTGTGGTTCCTGTCGATCTCGGTCGCGCAATATGTCGCCGGCGTGGTCGCGCAGTTCGCCAGCGTCGAGACGGTCGGCGGCCAGGTCACCAATCTCAAGGTCAGCCTGGAAACCTATACGCACACGTTCACGACAATCGCCTGGATCGCGATCATTGCCGGCGCGGTGCTGTTTGTGCTGTCCTGGCCGCTCAAGAAGTGGATGCACGGCGTCCAGTAAGGACGCTCATCCGGGCAATGCTTCGATCTCGCGGTCGGTCTCGCCCTCGGGCGTTGGACCGCTCCGCGCGGCGACGGTGGCCGTCACCGCGACGTCCATCGTCACGTTGCCCAGCGTGCGGAACAGGTCAGGCACGGTCTCCACCGCGACGAGCAGCCCCAGCGCCTCGATCGGCACGCCCATCGCAACCGACACCGGCGCGACCGAGGCGAAAAAGCTGATCGTGCCGGGGAGCGACACCGACCCCATCGTCGTGATCGCCGCCGTCGCGACTCCAGCGGCGAGCTGGCCCGGACCGATCGGCGTACCGGTCAGATGCGCCACATAGAGCGCTACCGCGAGGTTCATCGCCGGGCTGGTCGCGCGGAACACCGCGACCGCGATCGGCAGCACGACGCCCGACACGCCGGCCGGCGCGCCGAGCGTTTCGCTCGATTTGAGCATCGTCGGCAACGATGCTAGCGAGGACGAGGTCGAAATCGCGACCACCTGGCTCGGCAGCACGGCGCGCGCGAACCGCCCGACGCCGACGCGCGCGCCGATCGCCGCGAGCGGATAGGCCGACAGCAAAACGAGGATGCCGAGCGTCGAGACGATCGCGATGTAATGCGCCAGCGCCCCGAACGCCGCCGCGCCGGTTTCCATCCCCAGCCCGAACGCGAGGCAGAACACGCCGAGCGGGGCCACCACCAGCACCCAGCCGATCACCACCACCATCGCGTCGGCGATCGCCTGAAAGAAATTGATCAGCAGCTTGCGGCGCTCCTCCTGGAGGCGGGTGATCGCAAAGGCGAACACCATCGCAAACACGGTGAGCGGGAGGAATGCGTCGTTGGCGGCCGCATCGACGATGTTGGTCGGCACGATCTTGTCGAAGAAATCGCCCAAGCTGGGGATCCGGCCCGCCGCCTTAGCCCCCGACAGCGACGCGCGCAGTGCGTCGCCCCACTCGGCCGGCAGCGGAAATAGCTGGAGCAAAAGCGGCGTCAGGAACGCCGACATCAACGTATTGACCCACAGGATGGCGACGAACGCCAGCAGGGCGCGCGCCGCGATCCGCCCGGCGCGCGCGGCTTCCGCCGACGCCGCGATGCCGATCACCAGCAGCGCGACGACCAGCGGCACGATCACCATCTGCAACCCGTGCAGCCACGCTCCACCGATCCGCTTGGTGAACAGCAGCGCGAACGCGCCTGCGTCGGGCGCCTGATTGGCGAGCAAGATGCCAAGCAGCAATCCGCCGACCAGCGCCGCCAAAATCCGAAACGCCTGGCTCATACTCGCCCTTCCCTGTTCGCCGCGCTAAGAGGCGGCCACGACGGATTGAATAGCGGACGGAAAATCCCACGATGGCAAGAAAATATTTCGGCACCGACGGGATTCGCGGGCTGACCAACAAGGCGCCGATGACCGCACAGATGGCGATGAAGGTCGGCATGGCGGCGGGCGCGCATTTCGTCCGCGGCGACCACAAACACCGCGTCGTGATCGGCAAGGATACGCGGCTGTCGGGTTACATGATCGAAAACGCGCTGGTGGCCGGCTTCACCAGCGTGGGCATGGACGTGACCCTGTTCGGCCCGCTGCCGACCCCTGCGATCGGAATGCTGACCAAGTCGATGCGCGCCGATCTGGGCGTCATGATCTCGGCCAGCCACAACCCCTATGCCGATAACGGGATCAAGCTGTTCGGTCCAGACGGCTACAAGCTCAGCGACGCCGACGAGTTGGCGATCGAGGCGCTGATCGACGGCGACGTCGCGCCCGCCGCCGCGCCCGATATCGGCCGTGCACGCCGCGTCGAGGATGCCCGCGGACGCTATATCCACTTCGCCAAGGCGACGTTTCCGGACGACCTGACGCTCGACGGACTGAAGGTGGTGGTCGATTGCGCGAACGGCGCCGCGTATCAGGTCGCGCCGACGACGCTCTGGGAATTGGGCGCGGACGTCATCGCGATCGGCGTCAACCCCAACGGCAAGAACATCAACGACCAGGTCGGATCGACCGCGCCGCAGACCTTGTGCGAGACCGTCGTCTCGTCCGGCGCGCAGATCGGCATCGCGCTCGACGGTGACGCCGACCGACTGATCGTGGTCGACGAGAATGGCCGGGTGATCGACGGCGACCAGCTGATGGCGGTGATCGCCACCGGCTGGGCGCGGACTGGCAACCTCGCCAATGGCGGGCTGGTCGCGACTGTGATGTCCAACCTGGGGCTGGAACGGCATTTGGCGGCGCAGGGAATCAAGCTAATGCGCACCGCAGTCGGCGATCGCTACGTGCTCGATGCGATGCGCGGGCAGGGCTATAATGTCGGCGGCGAGCAATCGGGGCACATCATCCTCAGCGACTATGCGACGACCGGCGACGGGCTGGTCGCGGCGCTGCAGATTCTCGCCGAACTGGTGCGATCGGGACTGCCGGCGAGCGAGCTCCTCCACCGCTTCGATCCCCTGCCGCAATTGCTCAAGAATGTGCGGTTCAAGGGCGGCAAGCCGCTCGACGATGCGAGCGTGAAGGCGGTGATCGCCGATGCCGAAGGCGAGCTGGAAGGAAAGGGCCGCTTGGTCATCCGCCCCTCAGGAACCGAGCCGGTCATCCGCGTCATGGCCGAGGGCGAGGATGCAGGGCAGGTCGAGGCCGTGGTCGACCGCATCTGTGACGCGGTGAGGGTCGCGGCGGGATAACTTGTCATCCGTCCCCCGGCCGGGGTCCAACTCTCCACGAGCGATGTCGCCTGCGGCGCCTTGGATGCCGGAACAGTCCGGCATGACGAACGACCCTTATCACTTCCCGTCCGCCCAGCGCGTCAGCAGCGTGTGCGCGATCGCGAAGTGCGGCGGCGCGGCCATCGGCGCGTCGGGATCGCCCGCCAGCGCGCGCTTGACGTCGGCGCGGCTGACCCAGATCGCGTCCTGCAATTCCCTGGGATCGATCGTGATCGTGTCGTTCTGGGCTTCGGCGACGC
>JAFEEZ010000159.1 GCA_018240825.1 Pseudomonadota bacterium
GGCCGGCGTCATATTCGTCGAACACCAACGCAGTCGGCGTCTGGAGCGCCCAGGGCAACAGGCCTTCGCGAAACTCGGTCACTTGCTGACCGTCGCGCAGCACGATCGCGTCGCGCCCGATCAGGTCGATCCGGCTGATATGCGCGTCGAGGTTGATGCGGATGCACGGCCAGTTGAGGCGTGCTGCGACCTGTTCGATATGCGTCGACTTGCCGGTGCCGTGATAGCCCTGCACCATCACGCGGCGGTTGTGCGCGAAGCCCGCGAGGATCGCGAGCGTCGTGTCTGGATCGAACACATAGGCGGGATCGAGGTCGGGAACGCGCTCGTCGGCCTCGCTGAACGCGGGGACCTGCATGTCCGAGTCGATCCCGAACAGGTCGCGCACCGACTTCATCTGGTCGGGGGCGTCGAGGATCGTCGTCTCGCGGCTGTCGGGCTGGGTGTTCGGGATGTCGGTCATGGCTAGCGTCCTTCGCGCGCCCTCCTACGCGCGAGGCGCCGGCAAAGTCGAGACTCGTTGTGCAATGCAACGCGTCAAGCGGCAATCTTCTCCGGTAGCGTGAACAGGTCGACGAACGCCTCGGCCGTCGCGCGATCACCGGTCAGCGCGAGCAATCCGTCGCCGTCAAATCCTTCCTTGCCATAGATCGTGCGCCGCATCGCGAGCGTGTCGCCGGTGAAGGTCACATCGGCGTCCCGCGCTTCCCCGCGCTCGATCACGATGCCGCCGTCGCCGACCCGCGCCACGAACGCGTCACCGGGACATTGGAACGCGACCGTCATCGGGTTCGCCGTCGCCCTGGCCGGGTCGATCAGCGTTCGCAGCGACGTCATCGCCGACGCAGTCGACATGAACGCGAGCGGATCATGCCGCGGCGACCGCGCGGCCCAGCGGCCCATTTCGCGGATCGGCACTTCGGCCTCGCGGCCCCAATCGGTCAGGTCATAGACCTGGACGTTGGCCGGCGAGGGCAACCGGCGGCGCTGCACGATGCCAGCGCCTTCCAGGCTTTCGAGACGTTGTGTCAGCACATTGGCGCTGATCCCCGGCAGGTTCGCCTTGATCTCGCCGAAGCGGCGCGCGCCGTACAGAAGCTCGCGGATCACCAGCAAGGACCAACGCTCGCCCACGAACTCCAATGCCAGCGCCGTGCCGCACGCATCGTCATACCAACGTTTTTCGGCAGTTTTGGATCGTCTAGTCATTTTTTTTAACTTCATAGTTGCTTTTTGTAACCGAGTCGGTCAGAAAATGCAAGACCCGATTCGCAAAGGAGTGGTCGCAATGCCCAGGATGATTTTCGTGAACTTGCCCGTGGCGGACGTCGCCAGGTCGACCGCATTCTATGAAGCGATCGGGTTCGAGAAGAACGCGCAGTTCAGCAACGAACAGGCGTCGTCGATGATGTGGTCCGATGCAATCGTCGTGATGCTGCTGGCCAGGCCGTTCTTTTCAACGTTCACGCCCAAGCAGATCGCCGACGCCAAGACGACGACCAGCGGCCTGTTCGCATTGTCGTTCGACAGCAAGGCGGATGTCGACGCGATCACCGACGCCGCCACGGCCGCTGGCGGGCGCGAGCCGCACGGTCCCGAAGACATGGGCTTCATGTACAGCCGCGCGTTCGAGGATCTCGATGGGCATGGCTGGGGGCCGTTCTGGATGGACCCCGCCGCCGCCGAAGCCGGCCCACCCGAACATCAACCGATCGTCGAAGCCTGAATCGCTCGGCGACAATCCAGGAGATCGCGCCATGCTCGCACGCTTCCGCTCGTTCATCGCCGGCCTCGTCGCTTTCGCGCTGACCGGCATACTCGTCCTCAACTACCAGGCCCTTGCCGGGCTGCCGATGTTGTCCTGAGCGGCCGCGCCGCCACGCGCTGCGGCCAGGAGAGAGAAATGACGATCCCCGTCATCACCGCATTCGACCGATCGCCCGACGGCGGGCGCGGGCTGGCGCGCGACACGCGCGTGCGCTGGGCGCTGGAAGAGGTCGGGCAGTCGTACGAGGTTCGTCCGGTGACGTTCGGGGCGCTCAAGGAGTCCGCGCATATCGCGCGCAATCCGTTCGGCTCGATCCCGACATTTGAGGCCGGCAACCTTACCTTGTTCGAAACCGGATCGATCGTGCTCCACATCGCCGAGCGCCATCCCGGCCTGCTGCCCGGCGATCCCGATGCGCGGTCGCGCGCAATCAGCTGGATGTTCGCCGCGGTCAACACGGTCGAGCCGTCGATCCTGGAATATTTCAACGCCAAAGTCGTCGAAGCCGACAAGCCGTGGGCGGCGGAACGCGTGCCGATCGTGATGGAGCGGTGCCGCAAGCCGTTGCGCGAACTCGCCGCCCATCTCGGCGGCAGCGACTGGCTCGACGGGGCGTTCAGCGCCGGCGACCTGATGATGGTGTCGGTGCTGCTGCGCTTTCGCCCGTCGGGGCTGCTCGACGAATTCGCGATTCTCGCCGCCTATGTCGCGCGCGGCGAGGCACGGCCGGCCTACCAGCGCGCATTCGATGCGCAGCTGGCCTTCAACACCAGGAGTGAATCATGACCAACCCCATCATTACGGCCTTCGACTGGGTGCCGCCCTTCGCGCAAGGCCAGGTTCGCGATCTGCGCGTGCGCTGGGCGCTCGAAGAAGTCGGCCAGCCCTATGACGTGCGCTATCTGCGCCAGGGCGAGCAGAAGGAAGCGCCGCATCGCGAGCGCCAGCCGTTCGGCCAGGTCCCGACGCTGGAGGACGGCGACCTGACCCTGTTCGAATCGGGTGCGATCGTACTGCATATTGCCGAGACCTATGGCGCGCTGCTGCCCGCCGGCCGTGGAGCGCGGGCGCGCGCGATCGAATGGATGTTCGCCGCCCTCAACTCGGTCGAGCCGGCGATCATGGACCTGTCGTTCGTGACCTTGTTCGAGGCCGACAAGCCCTGGTCCGAAATGCGCCGCCCCGCGGTCGAGGAGCGCATCCATGGACGGCTAGCGGACCTTTCCGCACGGCTCGGCGGCAAGACGTGGCTCGACGGTGAAACCTTCACCGCGGGCGACCTGTTGATGGTCAGCGTGCTCCGCATCCTGATCGATCAGGGCTTTGTCGAGGCGTATGACAACCTCGCCGCCTACATGCATCGCGGCATCGATCGCCCCGCCTTCCAGCGCGCGCTGGCTGCGCAAATGGACGGTTTCACCGGCGAAGCGCCCGAATGGTACGCCGCATGGGCCGAAAAGCAGAAACAAGGAGAGAAGGCATGAGCTATTTCCAAGGTTTCGTGATCCCAGTGAAGCCGGATCGGAAGGAAGCGTATCGCGCGATGGCGGCAAAGGCCGCGCCGGTGTTCGCCGAATATGGCGCCACCCGCACGGTCGAATGCTGGGAGGACGACGTGCCCGACGGCAAGGTCACCGACCTGCGCCGCGCGGTCGCCGCCGAACCAGGCGAGAAGATCGTCTATTCGTGGATCATCTGGCCCGACCGCGCGACGTGCGACGCCGCCACTGAAAAGATGATGACCGACGACCGCATGCAGCCCGATGGCGACGTGCCGTTCGACATGAAGCGGATGATCTATGCCGGGTTCGAACCGGTGTTCGAGCGCGGCGCCGGCGACGCAGCGGCGGGCTATGTCGATGGCGTCGTCGGCCCGGCGCCCGGCGACGGCAAGCAGGCGTTCGCCGAACATTCGGAGAAGCTCGACAGCTACTTCCTGGAGAAAGGCGCGCTGCGCGTGATGGACGGGTGGGGCGCGGACGTGCCCGATGGTAAGGTCACCGACTTCAAGCGCGCGGTCGCAGCGGAGGATGGCGAGCAAGTCATCTTCGGCTGGATCGAATGGCCCGACAAGGCGACGCGCGACAAGGCGTTCGAAGGGATGATGCAGAACCCCGAACTGACCGCGATCACGCCCGGTTTCGACATGAAGCGCGCGATCTTCGGCGGGTTCACACCGATCCTCGACACCGAACACGAATAAGACAGAGCCCCAGGAGAAACACGATGCCCAATCCCGAAGGCACGCCGATCTGGTACGAGCTGCTGACGCCCGACCATGACGCGTCGAAGAAATTCTACGATCAC
>JAFEEZ010000015.1 GCA_018240825.1 Pseudomonadota bacterium
AATCTCGTCGTCACCACCGACCGACGCACCTATATGCTCGAACTGCGCTCCGGCCAGAAGCCCTATATGCCCGCCGTCGCCTGGGCCTATCCGCAGCAGCCGGGCAGCGGCAGGCAGGCCGTTCCAGCAACGCCGGTCATCCCGGCCGCTGCCGCGCGAAATTACCGCTACAGCCTGACCGGCAGCAGCAATCCGCCTTGGAAGCCGATCGCCGTCTATGACGACGGCCGCCGCGTCTATGTCGAGTTCCCGCGCAGCATCGTGCAGGGCGAGATGCCGCCGATTTTCGTCATCGGTCCCGAGGGCGAAGCGCAGATCGTCAACAGCCGCATCTACCAACACATCCTGATCGTCGATCGCTTGTTCGGCGCGGCCGAACTGCGCCTTGGCAGCGGCGACCGCCAGCAGACCGTCAGGATCGTCCGTACCGACGGGAGGCCGCAATCATGACCGAAGCCGAAACCAATGCCGCACCGATGCGCCTGCGCTCGGAGCCGCCCCGCGTCACCCGCCTGTCGCGCAAGATGCTCGCCAGCGTCGCGGCCGTCGCAATGGTCGGGATCGGTGGCGCCCTGATCTACGCGCTTCAGACCCGCGGCCCCGGCGATGGCGGCGACGAGCTTTATTCCACCGCCAACCGCCAGCCCGCCGATGGTCTGGCTGGATTGCCAAAGGACTATACCGGCCCGATCCTCGGACCGGCGTTGCCCGGCGATCTCGGGCGACCGATCCTGTCCGCTCAAAATGCCGGCCAGCCTGTCGCGCCGCCCGTCGTTCCGACGCCCGGCGTCGACGAGGCCGAACAGCGCCGCCGCGCCGAGGAAGAGGCCGCCCGCCTCAGCACCGTGTTCTTCCAATCGCGGCAGGGATCGCCAGCCGCCGCGACACCGGGCGCATTGCCTGGACTTGCCGGCTTCGACCCCACAAGCCCGACGGGGCAGCCGACCGCGCAGGACAAGCAGCTTGCGTTTCTCAACGCGGCGGCCGACCGGCGCACCGTCACGCGCGATCGCGTCACGCCGCCGGCATCGCCCTTCGTGCTGCAAGCCGGAGCCGTCATCTCGGCCGCGCTCATCACCGGCATCCGCTCTGATCTTCCCGGCCAGATCACCGCGCAGGTCACGGAGAACATCTACGACAGCCCCACGGGCCGCATCCTGCTCGTGCCCCAGGGAACGCGGATCATCGGCCAGTATGACAACAACGTGCAGTTCGGCCAGCGCCGGGTGCTCCTGGTCTGGAATCGGCTGATCCTGCCGAATGGCCGCTCGATCGTTCTCGAACGCCAGCCAGGCGCGGATACGCAGGGCTATGCCGGGCTTGAGGATGGCGTCGATTATCACTGGTGGGATCTCGCCAAGGCCGCCGGCCTCTCGACGCTGCTCGCCGTCGGCGCCGAGCTTGCGGTGAACGACGAGAACCGTCTTCTGCGCGCCATCCGCACCGGCGGGCAGGACACCATCAACGATGCCGGCCAGCAGATCGTCCGCCGCCAGCTCAACGTCGCGCCGACGCTGACCATCCGGCCCGGCTTCCCGGTCAGGATCATCGTCACGCGCGATCTCGTGTTCGAGCCTTACAGGAGCTGACCATGGCCAAGCTGAAACTCGGTCCCATCGCCGACGACAAACCCGTCAGGATCACGGTGGAGCTGCCAGCAGCGCTCCACCGCGACCTGATCGAATACGGCCGCCTGCTCGCCGAAGGCGGCACGCCGATCGAGCCCGCCAAGCTCATCGTGCCGATGCTGGAGCGGTTCGTCTCGACCGATCGCGGTTTCGCCAAGGCACGGCGGACGCCACGCTGATCCATTGCCCCGGCATCTGGCTTTCGATCGAGGGGTGCCGCCAGCGCGTAAGCGCAAATGCGGCACGCTACCGCCCACCGATCTCCCTCCATGCTTCGCATAAATCCGGGCCTCCCGACGCCCGGATTCCGCCCGCGAACCACGGAGGATTCCATGTCAGCGCAACAACCTCGCGCCAGAAGGGGTCGGCGACGGCGGCAGTCCCCGCAAGAGCTGCCCGACGACCTCTACGACTACGGCGGCGATCCCGAGCCGTCACGGACACCACGACGCCGCAATCCGTCGCTCGACGCCTTCGATGTCGAGAAGCTGCCCGTCATCGACGACTGGCCAGAGCGCGTGCCTGTCACCGAGGCCGAGGTGGACATTTTCGAGCGCCATTTTGGCGATGTTCTCGACCGGCTGTTCGGACCGATTGACCTCGAAACAGGCTTGAAATCGTTATCTCAATCTGATAACGATAGGCCATGAGCGAGGATCGTGACCCGAGCCTCGACACGCTTCTGGACCTCGACGGTCAGGTTCTCGTTGTCGATCCCGAGGGCGGTCATTGGGTGAAGTTCGTCGTCACCCGCATTCCGGCATCGCCGGAAAAGCCGCACGGCCTCGATTACTCGCTCACGCTTCACGGGCCTTCGGGCGAACGGTTGGTCGGCTTTGACAATGCCCATCCGGTCGGCCGGGGCAGACGCGGCGAACCGATGGACCATCGCCACCGTCTCCAGACCGTGAAGCCATACGCCTACGAGGGCGCGGCCACGTTGCTGGCCGATTTCTGGCAGGTGGTGGACGCGGTGTTGAAGGAGCGAGGCGTGCTATGACCACATTGAA
>JAFEEZ010000160.1 GCA_018240825.1 Pseudomonadota bacterium
GAGGTTAGGATGATCGATATAGGGGTGGATGGCGACGCCGACGATCATGTTATCGCAAAGCCTTGGGTCCCCGTCCCGGCGTTTGACGCGCACAAGTACAGTCGCGGGATGGTCGCGGTGATCGCGGGAAAGATGCCCGGCGCGGCGGCGTTGTGCGTTGAAGCGTCGATGCGCGCGGGTGCCGGTTACGCGCTGTTGCTGACCGGCGCTGCCCCGGGCAGCCCGCACGCGATCGTATACCGGACTTGGTCGCCCGGCGCCCTGGACGACAAGCGGATCGGTGCGGTCGTGGTCGGGCCGGGCCTGGGCCGCGACGCAGCCGCACGGGACAAATTGGAGGCGGCGATGAGGTCGGCCTCTCCGCTGTTGATCGACGGTGACGCCCTCACATTGCTCGATGACAGCGATTTCCAGCGTTTTCGGAAACGCGAGGCCATAGTGACGCTGACGCCGCATGCCGGCGAGTTCGCCGCACTTTTCGGGGAGTGGGCCGGCAGCAAGATCGAGGCGGCGCGTCGGGCAGCGAAGCGTGCGGGCGCCTATGTCGTGTTCAAGGGTCCGGACACGGTCATCGCAGCCCCCTTCGGCGACGCGGTGGTTTCCAGCCGCGCATCACCCTGGCTATCGACGGCCGGCACCGGCGACGTGCTCGCGGGGACGATTGCCGCCATGATAGCCGGTAACGGAGCGGCGCCAATCCACATGATTGCGGCGGGCGTCTGGATGCATACCGAGGCGGCGCGGCGGCTGGGCGGCGCGTTCATCGCCGATGATCTCGCTCGCGAACTTTCGGCCGTCCGGGCTTCGTTGTGAACGCCGGCACGATCGTACGTGTCGCCGCGCGGGGCGACGGCGTCACCGCCGATGGCCGCTACGCCGCGCTGGCCGCGCCGGGCGATATCCTCAATCCCAATGGATCGGTGGCGCCCGGCCCTCGTCACCAGGCGCCGCCCTGCCGTCACTTTCCCGGCTGCGGAGGGTGTCAACTCCAGCATCTCGACGACGCCGCCTACGCGCAGTTCGTCATCGACCGCATCGCCGGCGCGTTGGCGGCGCACGATCTGGAAACCGACATCCGCACACCGGTTGTGTCGCCGCCGCGCACGCGCCGCCGCGCGACGCTTCATGCGGAGGCGAAGGGCGGGCGCGTAATCATCGGATTTGCCGGGCAATCGAGCCATGCGATCGTCGATATGCACGAATGCCATATCCTCGCACCCGAATTGTTCGCGGCCGTCGCGCCGTTGCGCACGCTGCTCGCGCAGCTCGGGATGAAGCGGCGCGCCGATATCCAGATGACGTTATGCGACCAGGGCGTCGATCTGCTCGTCGGCGCGCGGGCGGAGGGCCTGGCGGCGGCGGAGGCGATCATCGCGTTCTGCCAGGATAACAATATCGCACGGTTCGCGATCGACGACGGGCTGGGCCCGGAAACGCGATGGGAGCCCGATCCAGTGACCGTGACGCTGGGCGGCGTGCCCGTACCGTTTCCGCACGGGGCGTTTCTTCAGGCGACGGCGGACGGCGAATCGACTTTGGTCGCTGCGGTCCGCGACGCGGTCCGGCCGGCGACGACCGTCGCCGACCTGTTCGCCGGGCTCGGGATCTTCGCGCTGTCGCTCGAGGGGAAGGTCTATGCGGCGGAGGCGGCGCGCGACGCCATCCTGTCGCTCAAGAGCGCGGCGGGACGCGCAGGCCGGCAGGTTTTCGCCGATCACCGCGACCTGTATCGCCGGCCGCTGACAATCCAGGAACTCGACCGGTTCGACGCGATCGTGCTTGATCCGCCGCGCGCCGGCGCGCGCGACCAGGCGGCGGCGCTGGCGGTGGCGCGAACGCCGGTCATAGCCTATGTATCGTGCAATCCCAGTAGCTTCGCGCGCGATGCTCTGGCATTGTGCGATGGCGGATATCGCCTCGACTGGATTCAGCCGGTCGGACAATTCCGCTGGTCGACGCATGTCGAACTCGCGGCGCGGTTCAGCCGCTAGGGGCCTAAGGGTAGTCCGCGCGGAGGAAGTAAAGGCCGTCGGGCGGCGCGTTGAACCCCAGCGCAGCGCGATCCGCCGCGTCGAGGGCCGCTTTGAGGTCATCGCGCGTCCATTTGCCCTGTCCGACCAACGTCAGGCACCCGACCATCGACCGGACTTGATGGTGCAGAAACGACCGCGCCGACGCGAACACGCCGACCCGGTCGCCTTCGGCCGCGACATCGAGTCTGTCGAGCGTCTTGACCGGACTGTCCGACTGACAGTGCGCCGAGCGGAAGGTAGTGAAGTCATGACGACCGACCAGCACCTGCGCGGCGTCGTGCATTGCTGCCGCGTCCAGGTCTTGGGGGAGCCGCCACGCCAGCCCTTTCTCCCACGTCAGCGGCGCGCGCCGCGTGACGATGCGATACTCATAATGCCGCGCCAGGCATGAGAAACGCGCGTGCCAGTCGTCGGGAACAGCCTCGCACGCCAGCACCGCGACCGGATCGGGTCGCAGCCGCGCGTTGAGCGCCTCCATCAGCCGAAACGGCGTGATCGGCCGCGCGACGTCAAGGTGCGCGCGCATCCCCCGCGCATGCACCCCGGCGTCGGTCCGTCCAGCGGCGTGGACCGTGATCGCCTCACCGGTAATCTCATAGGCCGCGCGCTCGATCGCCGCCTGCACGCTCGGCCCGTGATCCTGCCGCTGCCAGCCCATGAACGGGCGGCCGTCATATTCGACCGTCAGCGCGAAACGAGTCACAGCCGGGTGCCGGGAGGCAAGGAAAACCCCCGCAGCAACTCGTCTGGCGTCATGACGCCACGTCCGGCGCGCTGGACGAGCGAGGATCGAATCGCCCCGCTGCCGCACGCGATTGTCAGGCCGTCGAGGATCGTTCCGGGAGCCGCATCGCCCGCGACGACGTCCGCCGCCAATACACGGATGCGCTCCCCGCCCGCCTCGAAGAACGCGCCAGGCGGATTGAACGCGCGAACCTGGCGCTCAATCTGCTCGGCAGGCTGGCTGAAATCGAGCCGCAGTTCGGCCTTGTCGATCTTGCGGGCGTAGGTGACGCCATCGGTGGGCTGAGGCGTCGGCGTGAAGGCGGGCAGGCCGGCGAGCACGTCGACCATCAGCCGCGCGCCCATCTGTGCAAGCTCTGCGGTCAACTCGCCCGCGGTCTTGCGGTCGATCGGCGTGCGCGCTTCGAGCAACACCGGCCCGGTATCGAGCCCAGCTTCCATCTGCATGATCCCGACGCC
>JAFEEZ010000161.1 GCA_018240825.1 Pseudomonadota bacterium
ATCCTCGAACGCATCGAGCGGGGCGAAATCGACGTGCCCGCCCTCGGTCGGCAGGACGTGGTAGGTCCCGCCGGCGTGCAGCACGCCTGCGACGCCAAGCCCGGTGCCCGGGCCGCAGATCGCCGTGACGCCGTCACGCGCCAGCGGCCGCTCCGGCCCGCAAATGTGCAGGAAGTCGTCGTCGGGCAATTGCGCCACCGCATGCGCAATCGCGCCGAAATCGTTGACGATGATATAGGTGTCTGCGCCGAGCCGTTCGGAGATCAATGCGGGACGGATGATCCACGGATTGTTGGTCAGCTTGATGACCTCGCCGCCGACGGGGGAGGCGACCGCGATCGCGGCAGCCTTGGGCAAGGGCCGCCCGATCCGCTCGCCGAAATCCTGCCACGCGGTTTGAAGCGACGCATGCTCGGCGGTCTTCTGCGTGATTTCCGCGCCAAGCGATACGACCTTGCCGTGCGCCACCTCGGCGATGGTGAAGCGGGCGTGTGTGCCTCCGATATCGACCGCGACAACTTCCGTCACAAACCCGTTCCCGCGAAAATCGCCGATGCGCCCAGCTCGGCCTCGTCCGCGGCGCCGCGGAACAGGCCGAACAGCTCGCGGCCCATGCCTTCGGCGGGCCGCGGCGCTTGCGCCAGTTCGCGTGCATCCCATTCGGCGGGGTCGACCAGCGCGTTGAGCGTTCCTGTGGCCGCGTCGAGCCGTATCACGTCGCCGTCGCGCACCTTGCCGAGCGGCCCGCCGCCGAGCACTTCGGGCGAGCAATGGATCGCCGCCGGCACCTTGCCCGACGCGCCCGACATGCGGCCGTCGGTAACCAAAGCGACCTTGAACCCCTTGTTCTGGATCACGCCGAGCGGCGGGGTCAGCTTGTGCAGTTCCGGCATGCCGTTGGCGCGCGGACCCTGAAAGCGGACGACGACGACCACGTCGCGGTCCAATTCCCCCGCCTTGAACGCGGCCTGGACATCGGCCTGATCGTCGAACACGCGCGCCGGGGCTTCGATCGCCCAGCGCTCGCGGTCGACTGCAGACACCTTGATGCACGCGCGGCCGACATTGCCGGCGAGAATGCGAAAGCCGCCTTCGGGCGAGAACGGGTTGGACGCCGGGCGCAGAATCGTTTCATCGCCGCTCGCGCCGGGATATTCCCAGCGCAGGCCGTCACCCTCGACCACCGGCCGCTTGCCGTAATCCTCGAATTTGCCCGCCACGGTCATGATATCACTGTGCAGCAACCCCGCATCGAGCAATTCGCGGATCACGAAGGGCATTCCCCCGGCATCCTCGAACCCGTTCACGTCGGCCGACCCGTTGGGATAGACCCGCGCGACCAGCGGTACCGCGCGGCTGAGCGCGTCGAAATCGTCCCAGTTTATCGTAATCCCGGCCGCGCGCGCGATGGCGGGAAGGTGGATCAGATGGTTGGTCGAGCCGCCCGTTGCGAGCAGCCCGACCGCCGCGTTGACGATCGCCTTCTCATCCACGCACAGCCCGAGCGGGCGGTAATCGTCGCCCTCCCAGCCGATCGCCGCCAGCCGATGCGTCGCGGCGCGTGTAAGTTCCTGGCGCAGCTTCGTCCCCGGATTGGCAAACGCCGCGCCGGGCATGTGGAGCCCCATCACCTCCATCATCATCTGATTGGTGTTGGCGGTGCCGTAGAAAGTGCAGGTGCCCTTCGAATGGTACGCGCCGATCTCGGCGTCGAGCAGTTCCTCGCGGCCGACCTTCCCCTCGGCGTAAGCCTCGCGCACCGCCGCTTTGGCCTTGTTGGCAAGGCCTGTGCGCATGGGGCCGCCGGGGATCAGGATCATCGGCAAATGCCCGAAGCGCAATGCGCCCATCAGCAGCCCAGGCACGATCTTGTCGCAGATGCCGAGCAACGCCGCGCCCTCGAACATGCCGTGGCTCAGCGCGACGGCGGTCGATAGCGCGATCGTGTCGCGGCTGAACAGCGACAGCTCCATGCCCGGATAGCCCTGGGTCACGCCGTCGCACATCGCCGGCACGCCGCCTGCCACTTGTGCGGTCGCACCGGCCTCGCGCGCCCAAACCTTCATCTGTTCGGGATAGCGATAATAGACGGCGTGCGCCGACAGCATGTCGTTGTATGAGGTGACAATGCCGATGTTCATGCCGCGACCGGCCTTCATCGCCTCGCGGTCCTCCTCGGTCCCGGCAAAGCCGTGCGCGAGGTTTGCGCAGCCGAGCATCGGGCGCTTGAGCCCGGCGTCGCGCTCTCGCGCAATCAGATCGAGATAGGCGCTGCGCCTCGCGCGCGAGCGTTCGATGATGCGGTCAGTGACGGCCAAAACGGCGGGGTTCATCGTCTATCCCTCATGCCCTGTCGCTTTGCGGCACAGTGGACCCCGGCACAAGGCCGGGGTGACCGGCTCAAATACGTATTCGCTTGGTTACGGCGCCCAATGGATGTCGACCGGCAGCTCAGTGTCGGCCAGCACGCGGCCGATCGGATAGGTCGAACCTGCGCCCTGGCTAATCGCGTCCTCGATTACCTTTTTCTTGGCCGCGCCGGTCACCGCGATCATGACCGAGGCGGACGAGACGATCGCCGCGCGGCTGAGCGTCACTCGCGCGACCGGCGCTTCGGGCGGAAGCGGATCGGGCATCACGCCCAGCGCGCGGCGTTCCTTGGGGCCGTTCAGCGCCTCGTCGTAATCGGGGCCTGGGAAGATCGAGGCGGTGTGACCGTCCGCTCCGACACCGAGCAGACACAAATCGAGCGGCCAGTGCAAATCCTGCATCAGCGCATCCGCCGACCGCCCCGCCGCTTTGTAATCGGCGGTCGCGGTCGGAACGATCGGCATCACGCGCGCGCCCTTCGGCAGGAAGGTCTTAGCGAGCGCGGTCACGTTCGACAGGGGATCGCCCAGCGGCACGATGCGGTCGTCGCCCGGGATGATCGTCACGCGCTTCCACTCGAGCTTCGAGTCGCTGAGCGTCGCATAGATCGGAAGCGGCGTCTTGCCGCCGGCGAGCGCGATGACCGCTGCGCCGCGCGCGTCGATCGCGCTTTCGATGATGAACTGGATGTCGCCGGCGACGGCCTCGGCCATCTCCTCGGCGTCCTCATAGTCCCACCATTCGATTTCTTCGTTCACGGCCATCAATCCATCCTAACTTCCGTTCGCCCCGGGCTCGTCGAAGGGTGTGTATAAACGTGCTTCGACAGGCTCGGCACGAATGGTGAATTTCAATCGTCTTGCCAGGTCACGCCATCGCGTTCGGTCAACGCGATCGAGGTCGACGGGCCCCAACTGCCCGAGGGATAGGTCTTGGGCTTCATGTCGTTCGCGGCCCAGCCTGCGCGGATCGCGTCGGTCCAGGCCCATTGCGCCTCCACCTCGTCGCGTCGCACGAACAGCGTCTGATCGCCTTCGATCAGGTCGAGCAGCAGCCGCTCGTAGGCGATCCGCCGTCGGGTGCCCGCGAATTCGGCGTCGAGGCTGAGGTTGAGCGCCACTTCGCGCAGATGCACGCCGTCGCGGTCGAGCCCCGGCTCCTTCGCCATCACCAGCATCTGGATATATTCCTCGGGCTGCAGCCGGATGATCAGCCGATTGGGCTGAAGCAGCCCGCCGCGGCCCGCGAACATCGAGTGCGGGACGGGCTTGAACTGGATCGCGATCTCGCTGCGGCGAACCGCCATGCGTTTGCCGGTGCGGAGATAGAATGGTACGCCCTGCC
>JAFEEZ010000162.1 GCA_018240825.1 Pseudomonadota bacterium
CGGCGGCGCCAGTTCGGTTTCAAACCAGGGATGCTTGGCGAGCCACGGTTGATTGCGCGGCGACGGGTGCGGCAAGGGCAGAAAGCCCGCCGGCAGATAATCCCGCCACGCGCGGACAGTGGCGGTCAGCGTTGCTTTTCGGTGCGGAAGATAATGCGCCAGCGCATATTGCCCCACCAGCACGGTCAACCCGATGTCGGGCAGTTCGGCATTGAGCGGGGCGTGCCAGCGGCGCGCGCATTCGCGCCGTGGCGGGTTGTCCCCCGACGCGGCCTTGCCCGGATAGCAGAATCCCATGGGGACAATGGCGACCTTCGCCGGATCGTAGAATTGCGCGGGAGTCAGCCCCAACCAGTTGCGTAGCCGATCGCCCGATGCATCGTCCCACGGCACACCCGTTTCATGCACCTTTCGCCCCGGCGCCTGACCGACGATCCGGAGCCGTGCCGACGCGCCGGCTTGCAGCACCGGGCGCGGGCCGCACGGCAGGTCGTCGCACAGCCGGCACGCACGGATTTCATCGAGAAGCTGCGTCAAGCGATCGACCATTGCCGCAATATCGGAGCCCCGACCCGCGGCCGCAACCGCCGACCCCCCGCGACCCGGCTATCGTATAAAGCGCGGTGCGGGCGCCGGCTGCATCACGCCCCCGATCTCGACGAAGGTGCCGCGCGCTGCGTTATGCGGGTGTGCGGCCGCCTCGTTCATCGACAGGACGGGGGCGAAGCAGACATCGGTACCCTCCATCGCCGCGCACCATTCGTCGCGCGTCCGTGCCTTGAAGATCGCGGTCAGCCGCTCTTTCTGCGCGGGCCAGCGCGCGCGATCGAACTGGGCGTCGAACAGCGGATCGCCATTCACCCCGAGCTTTTCACGGAGAGCAGCGTAGAATTGCGGCTCGATCGATCCGATCGCGACGAAGCCGCCGTCTGCCGTTTCATACGTGTCATAAAACGGCGCGCCGCCGTCGAGCAGGTTGGCGCCGCGTTCGTCGTCCCACATGCCCTGCGCGCGGAACCCCCACATCATCGCCATCAGCAGCGCCGACCCGTCCGTCATCGCGCAGTCGATGACCTGGCCGGACGCTCCGTTCTTCACCGCGAGCAGCCCGCTGACGATGCCGAACGCCAGCATCATCGCGCCGCCGCCGAAGTCGCCGACAAGGTTGATCGGCGGCGCCGGCTTCTCGCCCGCGCGCCCGACCGCGCCGAGCACGCCCGACAGCGCGATATAGTTGATGTCGTGCCCGGCCGCCGGCGCATAGGGGCCGTCCTGCCCCCAGCCGGTCATGCGGCCGATCACCAGCTTCGGATTGTCGCCGAGCAGCACGTCCGGTCCGATCCCGAGCCGCTCCAGCACGCCTGGGCGGAACCCCTCGATCAGCCCGTCGGCGGTCTTCACCAACTCGCGCAGCCTGGCGATGTCGTCGGGCGATTTGAGGTCGAGTTCGACATAGCTCCGCCCGCGCAACAGCGGGTCGCGGGCGTTGCGCGTCGTCGGGTTGCGCGGGTCGCCGCTCGTCCCTGGCCGTTCCACGCGGATCACTTCCGCGCCGTGATCGGCCAACATCATCCCGCAGAACGGCCCCGGCCCGATCCCGGCCAGCTCGACGATGCGAATGCCGGTCAGCGGGCCGGGCATGTCAGCGCGGCGCCATCCGGATCGCGCCGTCGAGGCGGACGTCCTCGCCGTTGAAATAGCCGTTCTCGATCATTGTCAGCGCAAGGTGGGCGTATTCGGGCGGATTGCCGAGCCGCTTGGGGAACGGCACCGACGCGGCGAGCGCGTCCTTCACGTTCTGCGGCGCACCCTGCATCAACGGCGTTTCGAATATGCCCGGCAGGATCGTGTTGATGCGAATGCCCTCGCCCATCAAGTCGCGCGCGATCGGCAGCGTCATGCCGACCACCCCGCCCTTCGACGCCGAATAGGCCGCCTGGCCGATCTGGCCGTCCTCGGCGGCGACCGACGCGGTCATCACCATGGCGCCGCGCTCGCCGTCCTCCAGCGGATCGAGCGTCAGCATCCCCGCCGCCGACTTGGCGACGCAGCGGAACGTGCCGATCAGGTTGATCTGGATGAGCCAGTCGAACGCCTGGAGGCTGAAATGCTTGATGCTGCCGTCCTCCTTGGAACGGCTGGCGGTCTTCATCGCGTTGCCGGTGCCGGCGCAACACACCAGCACCCGCTCCTGCCCGTGCGCTCCGCGCGCCTTGGCGAAGCCGGCGTCGACGCTGTCGTCGCTGGTCACGTTGACCTCGCAGAAGATACCGCCGATCTCGGCCGCGATGGCCTCACCCTTCTCCGCCTGCATGTCGAAGATCGCGACCTTGACGCCTTTCGCCGCGAGCGCCCGGACTGTGGCGGCGCCCAGGCCGGAGGCGCCGCCGGTGACGACCGCGGATACGCTTGAATCGAGTTTCATTCACTTCTCCGTTCGGTCCGAGCGAAGTCGAGAACCGTTAGCCACCGTGTCTCGACTTCGCTCGACACGAACGGTTGAACGGTCATAACCGCTCGACGATCGTCACGTTGGCGATCCCGCCGCCTTCGCACATCGTTTGCAAGCCCCATCTCTTGTCGCGCGCCTTGAGCGCATGCAGCAGCGTCGTCATCAGCTTCGTCCCCGACGCGCCCAGCGGATGACCGAGCGCGATCGCGCCGCCATTGACGTTCATGCGCGCATGGTCGCCGCCGATCACGCGAAGCCAGGCGAGCGGCACTGGCGCGAACGCTTCGTTGACTTCATAGAGGTCGATGTCCTCGATCTTCATTCCCGCCCGTTGCAACGCGCGCTGCGTCGCCGGGAGGGGTTCCTCGAGCATGATCACGGGGTCGCCCGCTGTGACGGTCAAATTATGGACGCGCGCCATCGGCGTCAGGTCGTGGTCCTTGAGCGCGCGTTCGCTGACGATCATCACGCCCGACGATCCGTCGCAAATCTGGCTGGCCGACGCAGCGGTCAGCACGCTGCCTTCGCCGAGCGGCTTGACCCCAGCCATCGATTCCATCGTCGCGTCGTAACGAATGCCCTCGTCCTTCGTGTGAAGGACGGCGTTGCCTTCCTCATCCACCACTTCCAGCGGAACGATCTCGTCGTCGAATGCGCCCGCCTGCGTCGCCGCCGCCGCACGGCGATGGCTTTCGAGCGAATAGGCGTCGAGTTCCTCGCGACTGAACCCATATTTCTGCGCCATCATGCCGGCGCCGACGAACTGGCTGAACCCGGGCACGCCGTAGCGGTCCTTGATCTTTTGCGACCACGGCCCGACGCCGATGCCGAGCTGCGCCGGAGCCGAGCTGGCGAGTCCCATCGGCACCCGCGTCATGCTCTCGACGCCAGCGGCGATGACCACGTCCTGCGTCCCCGACATGACCGCCTGCGCGGCGAACTGGATCGCCTGCTGCGACGATCCGCACTGACGGTCGATCGACACGGCCGGAACCGAATCGGGAAGCGACGACGCCATCACCGCGCTGCGCCCGATATGCGCAGACTGTTCGCCGGCCTGCATCACGCAGCCCATGATGACGTCCTCGATCGCCGCGCCGTCGATCCCAGCGCGGTTCACCAGCGCGTCGAGCACCACCCCGCCGAGGTCGGCCGGATGCCAGTCCTTCAGCTTGCCGCCGCGCCGCCCGCCGGCGGTCCGCGCCGCCGCGACGATATATGCCTCCGCCATGGGTCTCTCCTTTGAGTTGCAGTTAGCCACCGGTTAGAGCGAGCGGCAAGCGCATTTTCGGGTGGACGGTATGCTTTGTCCGTGTATTGGCACGGCTCCTCCCCGCCTCATGCTGAATGGAGTTGCGCGTGTCCGGAGGTTTCACTGATCGTCACGGGTTGCAAGTCGCGAGCGAACTCGCGGCGTTCATCGAGCAACGCGCGTTGCCCGGCACGGGAATCACGGCGGACGCATTTTGGTCCGATGCGGCCGACATCTTCGCGACCTTCGCGCCGCGGAACGCAAAACTGCTGGAAAAGCGTGACGTGATCCAGGCCGAGATCGACGGCTGGCACGCGCAGCGGGCCGGATCGCCGATCGATCAAGCCGAATATCAGGCGTTCCTGAAGTCCATCGGCTATCTGGTCGATGAACCAGCGCCGTTCCGCGTCACCACCGAAAACGTCGACCCGGAGATCGCAACAACCGCTGGACCGCAACTCGTCGTCCCGGTGCTTAACGCGCGCTTCGTGCTGAACGCGGCGAATGCGCGCTGGGGCAGCCTTTACGACGCGCTGTATGGCGCCGACGCCTTGCCCGGCACGGCCAGGCCCGGCGGCTATGACCCGGAGCGGGGCGCGCAAGTGATCGCGTGGGCGAAGGCGTTCCTCGACCAAACGACGCCCTTGGCGAACGGATCGTGGACAGACCTGTCCGGCGCGCCAGACCTTGCGGATCCCGCCCAACTCGCAGGCCGCGCTGGCGACAATCTCCTGTTCAAGCATAATGGCCTGCACATCGAAGTGGTGATCGACCGCGAGCATCCGATCGGCCGCGCCGACCCGGCCGGAATTGCCGACGTCATCCTTGAAAGCGCAATCACGACAATCGTCGATCTCGAAGATTCGATCGCCGCCGTCGATGCCGAGGACAAGGTCGCGGCCTATGCCAATTGGCTCGGCCTGATGCAGGGCGACCTGGTCGAAACGTTCGACAAGAACGGCAAGACCCTGACCCGCAAGCTCAATCCTGACCGTCGCTATATCGCGCCCGACGGGGCCGAATTTACTTTGCCCGGCCGTGCGCTGCTGTTCGTGCGCAACGTCGGTCATCTGATGACGACGCCCGCGATACGCCTGCCGGATGGCGGCGAGGCGCCTGAGGGTATCTTCGATGCAATCGTCACCAGCCTGATCGCACTTCACGACGTCAAGGGGCCGCGACGCAACAGCCGCGCGGGGTCGATCTACATCGTCAAACCCAAGATGCATGGCCCTGAGGAAGCCGCGCTGACCAATGCGCTGTTCGACGCGGTCGAGGACATGCTCGGCCTCGCCCGCCACACGATCAAGGTCGGGGTGATGGACGAGGAGCGTCGCACGTCGGCCAATCTCGCTGCGTGCATCAAGGCGGTCAGCGGGCGGATCGCTTTCATCAACACCGGCTTCCTCGACCGCACCGGCGATGAGATCCA
>JAFEEZ010000163.1 GCA_018240825.1 Pseudomonadota bacterium
CCAATCTCGACGTCGCTGACAATAGCGGCGCGAAGCGGGTGCAGTGCATCAAGGTGCTGGGCGGCTCGAAGCGCCGCACGGCCGGCGTTGGCGACATCATCGTCGTCAGCATCAAGGAAGCGCAACCGCGCGGCCGCGTGAAGAAGGGCGACGTTCACCGCGCCGTCATCGTGCGCACCCGCAAGGACATTCGCCGCGCCGACGGCACGGTGATCCGGTTCGACAGCAACGCCGCCGTCCTGGTCAACAAGAACGAGGAGCCGATCGGCACCCGCATCTTTGGCCCGGTGGTCCGCGAACTGCGCGCCAGGAAACACATGAAGATCATCTCGCTCGCGCCGGAGGTGCTGTGATGGCTGCCGCGAAGATCAAGAGGGGTGACCAGGTCATCGTCCTGTCGGGCAAGGACAAGGGCCGGACCGGCGAAGTCACCAAGGCGATGCCAAAGGACGGCAAGGTCATCGTGTCGGGCGTGAACGTTCACGTACGCCACGTGAAGCCGAGCCAGGCGAACCCCCAGGGCGGTCTCGACCGTTCGGAAGCGCCGCTGCACATTTCGAAGGTTGCCCACGTTGTCGACGGCAAGCCGACCCGCGTCCGTTTCGAAACGGGCAAGGACGGCAAGAAGGTCCGCGTCGCGGTCAAGACCGGGAAGAAGATCGATGGCTAAGGCAGACAGCAAATACACGCCGCGCATGAAGGGCATCTATGACGAGAAGATCGTCAAGGCGATGACCGACAAGTTCGGCTACAAGAACGGGCTCGAAGTTCCGCGGATCGAAAAGATCGTGCTGAACATGGGCGTGGGCGAAGCGACCCAGGACAAGAAGAAGGTCGAGCAGGCCGCTTCGGAAATGGAGCTGATTGCGGGCCAGAAGCCGGTCGTCACCAAGGCGAAGAAGTCGATCGCGCAGTTCAAGCTGCGCGAAGGCATGCCGATCGGCGTCAAGGTCACGCTCCGCCGCGAGCGCATGTACGAGTTCCTCGACCGCTTCATCACGATCGCGCTGCCGCGCGTTCGCGACTTCCGCGGGCTGAACCCGAAGAGCTTCGACGGTCGCGGCAATTACGCGATGGGCCTCAAGGAACAACTGGTGTTCCCGGAGATCAACTATGACCGCATCGACAAGGTGCGCGGCATGGACGTCATCGTCACCACCACTGCAAAGACCGACGAGGAAGCACGCGAGCTTCTCCGTCTGTTCGGCTTCCCGTTCCCGCAGGATGCGGACGGCGAGCAGAAGCAAGCGGCATAAGGGAAAGAGAACTTAAGTCATGGCGAAACTGAGTTCCGTGAACAAGAACGAGCGTCGCAAGCAGCTGGTGGCGAAGACCGCTCCCAAGCTGGCGAAGCTGAAGGCGCAGGCAAACGACAAGTCGCTCGACGACACCGAGCGTCTGATCGCGCGGCTCAAGATGGCCGAGTTGCCGCGCAACGGCAACCCGACCCGCATCCGCAACCGTTGCGAAGTGACGGGCCGTCCCCGCGCTTACTACCGCAAATTCCGTCTCTGCCGTGTGCAGCTGCGCGAACTGGCCAACAAGGGCCTGATTCCCGGCGTCACGAAGTCGAGCTGGTAAGGACACGAAGATGGCAGTGACCGATCCCCTGGGTGATATGCTCACCCGCATCCGCAACGGCCAGCGCGCGCGCAAGGACTCGGTCCTTTCGCCGGCGTCGAAGCTGCGCGTTCGCGTGCTCGACGTTCTCCAGCGCGAGGGCTACATCCGCGGCTACAGCGAGGAAGAAATGGGGCCCGCCAAGGGCATCCGGATCGAGCTCAAGTATTTCGAAGGCCAGCCGGCCATCAAGCACGTCGCGCGCGTCTCCAAGCCGGGTCGCCGTGTGTACAGCGGTTCGCAGGAACTGCCGCGCGTGATGAACGGCCTGGGCATCACCATCGTCTCGACACCGCGTGGCGTGCTTTCGGATGCCGAAGCGCGCGACCAGAATGTCGGCGGCGAAGTGCTGGCGGAGGTGTTCTGATGAGCCGCATCGGTAAGAAGCCGGTCCCGATCCCGAGCGGTGTCACCGCGACGGTCGAGGGCGGCGTGCTGAGCATGAAGGGTCCCAAGGGCACCTTGAGCATGCCGATGGCCGAAGAAGTGACCTGGGACGTGCAGGCCGATTCGATCGGCGTGCAGCCGGCGAACGACACCAAGCGCGCGCGCGCGTTCTGGGGCATGCAGCGCACGCTGGTGCAGAACCTGGTGACCGGCGTGACCACCGGCTTCTCGAAGAAGCTGCTGATCACCGGCGTCGGTTATCGCGCCGCGGCGCAGGGCAAGAAGCTGAAGCTGCAGCTGGGCTATTCGCACGACGTCGATATCGACGTGCCGGAAGGCCTGACGGTCGCGACCCCGGATCAGACCACGGTCGAGATTTCCGGCGCGGACAAGCAGAAGGTCGGCCAGCTCGCCGCCGAGATCCGCCGTTGGCGCAAGCCCGAGCCGTACAAGGGCAAGGGCATCAAGTACGACGGCGAGTATATCTTCCGCAAGGAAGGGAAGAAGAAGTAATGACCAAGGGTCTTTCACTGTTCGAAAAGCGGCGCCGCCGCAATCGCACCGCGCTTCGTGCGCGTGGCGGGACGCGCGCTCGTCTCTCGGTGCATCGCTCGGGCAAGCACATCTATGCCCAAGTGATCGACGACGAGAAGGGCACGACCGTCGCCTCGGCCTCGACCCTCGCGGGTCATGAGGGCGCGACGTCCAACATCGCGGCCGCTTCGGCCGTCGGTAAGCGCCTCGCCGAAGCGGCAAAGGCTGCCGGCGTGACGCAAGTCGTGTTCGACCGTGGCGGCTTCCGCTACCATGGCCGCGGGAAGGCGCTGGCCGACGCCGCGCGCGAAGCCGGATTGGAGTTCTAGGAATGGCTGACGACAACAACCCGCAGGCGACCCCTGCCGAGCAGACCGAACAGACGGCGCTGCCCGATGGCGCTCCGCGCGGCGCGCGCGGCGGCCGCGGCCGCGGCGGCCCGGGCGGCGGTCGCGGTGGTCGCGACGGCCGTGGCGGTCGCGACGGCAATCGTGGCCGTGGCGGTCCGACCGAGGACGGCGGCGAAGAGCTGATCGAGAAGCTGGTCCACATCAACCGCGTCTCGAAGACGGTGAAGGGCGGCAAGCGCTTCGGCTTCGCAGCACTCGTCGTCGTCGGCGACGGCAAGGGCCGCGTCGGCTTCGGCCACGGCAAGGCGCGCGAAGTGCCGGAAGCGATTTCCAAGGCGACCGCGTCCGCCAAGAAGAAGATGGTCCGCGTGCCGTTGAAGGAGGGCCGCACGCTGCACCATGACGGCAACGGCCATTTCGGCGCCGGCAAGGTCACTTTGCGTTCGGCGCCTCAGGGCACCGGCATCATCGCGGGCGGTCCGATGCGCGCCGTGTTCGAAAGCCTGGGCGTCGCCGACGTGGTGACCAAGTCGGTCGGTACGTCGAACCCCTACAACATGATCCGCGCCACCTTCGAAGCGCTCGGCGACCAGACCTCGCCGAAGAGCGTTGCGCAGCGCCGCGGCAAGAAGATCGCCGACCTGCTCGGCCGCGGTGGGTCGCAGACCGCCGAGGCGGATGCGGCCGCGATCGCGGAGTGAGTTGACATGACGAAGATCAAGATCAAGCAGATCGGCTCGCCGATCCGCCGCACCAAGGAGCAGCGCGCGACCCTGGTCGGTCTCGGGCTGAACAAGATGCACCGGGTGTCCGAACTCGAGGACACTCCCGAGGTGCGCGGCATGATCAAGAAGGTCGCTCACATGGTAAGCGTCGAGGGCTAAATGTGGGGTGCCTTTCGCTCACGAAAGGCGAAGGTGATTATAGTCGCCGTCATCGTGGCCATCTGTGCGGTGCTTTTCGTGCTCTATCGGGTCGGTCGATATTACAGCGACTATTATCAGAATGCGACCGAACAGAGCCGGAATCTTGAGGGCTCTGAACACTAACAGCGCGACAAAAGCGAAAGCGAGTGCATAAAATGAAACTGAACGAACTCCGCGACAATGCGGGCGCCCGTAAGTCCAAAATCCGCGTCGGACGCGGGATCGGCTCGGGCAAGGGCAAGACCGGCGGGCGTGGTCAGAAGGGCCAGAAGAGCCGTGAGGGCGTCTCGATCGCCGGCTTCGAGGGCGGCCAGATGCCGCTCCACATGCGTCTGCCGAAGCGTGGCTTCAACAACATCTTCGCCAAGGATTATGCCGAGGTGAACCTGGGCGCGATCCAGAAGCTGGTCGACGCCAAGAAGATCAAGACCGGCGCCACGCTCGATCACGCTGCGCTCAAGGAAGCCGGTGTCGCTCGTGGCGGCAAGCATGGCGTCCGTCTGCTCGGCAAGGGGGAATTCTCGGCCAAGCTGAACTTCACCGTCGCCGGCGCGTCGAAGAGCGCGATCGAAGCGGTCGAGAAGGCAGGCGGCAAGGTCGAGGTCATCCAGGTCGTCCCGGCGTCGGAAAAAGCCGCCGCCAAGAAGGGCGTGCAGTACAAGGTGCGCAAGGCCGACAAGGAAGCCAAGCAGGCCGCTGCGGCGAAGAAGTAACTTGTGTCCCCCCGCAGGCGGGGACACGGACCGGGCTTCCGCCTGCGCGGGAGCACATTGGGGTGACAACGCAAAGCACGTGACTATATGAACGGCGGGGGCGCGGACGATGCATCCCCGCCGCTTTTGCTTTCAGGACCTATAAACACGATGGCATCCGCAGCCGACAATTTCGCCTCCGGGCTTAACCTATCGAAGTTCGCGCAGGCGACCGACCTCAAGAAGCGGCTGTGGTTCACCATCGGTGCGCTGATCATTTTCCGTCTGTTGAGCTATGTGCCGCTGCCCGGCGTCGACCCGACCGCGCTCGGCATTCTCGGTGACAGGACCACCGGCGGCGTGCTCGACTTCTTCAACAATTTCTCGGGCGGCTCTCTTAAAAGAATGTCGTTGATCGCGCTCGGCGTCATGCCCTACATCACCGCCTCGATCGTGGTGCAGCTCGCGACCTCGCTGTCGCCGACGCTGGCGGCGATCAAGAAGGAGGGCGAGAGCGGGCGCAAGCGGCTTAACCAATATACGCGCTACGGCACTGTCGCGCTGACCGCGATCCAGGGCTATTTCATCGCGGTCGGGCTCGAAAGCTTCGGCGCCACGCAGGGGATTCAGGCAGTCGTCGAGCCTGGTTTGATGTTCCGCGCCGGGGCGGTCATATCGCTGGTCGGCGGCACGATGTTCCTGATGTGGCTGGGCGAGCAGATCACCAGCCGCGGCATCGGCAACGGCGTTTCGCTGATCATCATGGCCGGCATCGTCGCCAACATGCCGACCAACATCTACAACCTCGTCAACGGCAGCCGGACCGGCGCCATGGACAGTTTCTCGCTGATCGGCATTATCGTTTCGGTGGTGGGGATCGTTCTGCTGATCTGCTTCATGGAAAGCGCGCAGCGCCGCATTCTGATCCAGTATCCAAAACGCCAGACCGCGCGCGGTGTCCAGTCGGATCGCAGTCATCTGCCGCTCAAGCTCAATACCGCAGGCGTGATCCCGCCCATATTCGCCTCGTCGCTGCTGCTGATGCCGCTGACGATCACGCAGTTCGCCGGCAACAAGACCGCGGGCGACAGCTGGTGGGGCGACCTGATCATCACGCTCAACCAGTATCTCCAGCATGGCAGCCCGCTGTACATGACTCTGTACGGCGCGGGCATCATCTTCTTCGCGTTCTTCTACACCGCGGTCGTGTTCAATCCGGAAGAAACCGCCGACAACCTCAAGCGCTATGGCGGCTTCATCCCCGGCATTCGCCCGGGCAAGAATACCGAGGTCTATTTCGATTACGTGCTGACCCGCATCACAGTGATCGGCGCGGCCTACCTGACCTTCATCTGCCTGGTGCCAGAATATCTGGTCTCGGCGTTCAAGATCCCATTCTACCTTGGGGGCACCAGCTTGTTGATCGTGGTCAACGTGACGATGGATACGGTGACGCAGATCCAGTCGCACCTGCTGGCGCACCAGTATGGCGACCTGATCAAGAAGGCGAAGCTGAAGGGTGGACGCCTCCGCTGATCTTTCCTCCGTTCGGCCTGAGCTTGTCGAAGGCCTGCCCTTTCTTTTAACGCAAGAACAAGAACAGTGCTTCGACAAGCTCAGCGCGAACGGGTGAGGGGAGTGCCGCCTTCGTGAATATCATCCTTCTGGGACCGCCGGGCGCGGGCAAGGGCACGCAGGCGGAACGGTTGGTGCAAGCCCGCGGCATGGTTCAGCTGTCGACCGGGGATATGCTGCGCGCGGCGCGCAAGGCCGACACGCCGCTGGGACATCAAGTCGCGGCAGTGATGGATTCGGGTGCTTTGGTGTCGGACGAGATCGTCTCGGCGCTGATCGACGACAAATTGTCGACAATGGGCGATGATCAGGGCGCGATCTTCGACGGTTATCC
>JAFEEZ010000164.1 GCA_018240825.1 Pseudomonadota bacterium
CCCTTGTCCTGTTCGAGCACCCAGGCGACGCCGCCCTTGCCCGACTGCGAGTTGACCCGGATCACCGCCTCATAGCTGCGGCCGAGATCGGCCGGGTCGATCGGCAGATAAGGAACCTCCCAGAAATCGTCGTTCTGCCGCTCGCGCGCGGCGAACCCCTTCTTGATTGCGTCCTGATGCGAGCCCGAGAACGAGGTGTAGACCAGTTCGCCGGCATAAGCGTGGCGCGGGTGAACAGGCAGGCTGGTGCAATATTCGACGGTCTTGATAAGCCCGTCGAGGTCGGAGAAATCAAGCCCGGGGTCGACGCCTTGCGTGTACATGTTAAGCGCGACCGTGACCAAATCGCAATTGCCCGTGCGCTCGCCATTGCCGAGCAGGCAGCCCTCGACCCGGTCGGCTCCCGCCATCAGGCCCAATTCGGCGGCCGCGACGCCGGTGCCGCGGTCGTTGTGCGTGTGGAGGCTGATCACGACGGCGTCGCGATTGGGGATGTGCCGCCCGAAATACTCGATCTGGTCGGCATAGACATTGGGCGTGGCGCATTCGACCGTCGCGGGGAGATTGAAGATGATCGGTTTATCGGGCGTCGGCTGGAGCACGTCCATCACCGCCGCGCAGACCTCGACCGAGAAATCGACTTCGGCGGTCGAAAAGGTCTCCGGACTGTATTCAAAGCGCCAGTCCGTTTCGGGTTGTGCGGCCGCACAGTCGCGCAGGATCTTCGCGCCGTCGATCGCGATCTGCCTGACTTCGTCCTTCGACATGCCGAACACGATCTTGCGCCACGCCGGCGATACCGCGTTGTAGAGGTGGACGATCGCGGTCGGCGCGCCGCGCAAGCTCTCGAACGTCGTTTCGATCAAGTCGCGACGCGATTGCGTCAGCACCTGCACCGTCACGTCGTCGGGCACGCGGCCCGAGCGGACGAGGTTCCGGATATAGTCGAAATCAGTCGCGCCCGACGCGGGGAAGCCGACCTCGATCTCCTTGATTCCGGTGCGCACGATCAGGTCAAAGAAGCGCGTCTTCTTCTCGGCGTCCATCGGGTCGATCAGCGCCTGGTTGCCGTCGCGCATGTCGGTCGACAGCCAGCGCGGCGCCCGCGTGATGGTGCGGCTAGGCCATTGCCGGTCGGGTAAGGCGATGGTCGGGAACGGGCGGTATTTGGTCGATGGATCGCGCAGCATGGCTCTTCTCGTCGTGGTCGGCGGGGAGGGTCAGGCCCTTAGGCGCGGTGCGCGCCGCAAGCCGACGCGCGGGTGATGAGCCGCGCCTAAGGGCGCGTAAGTCGCAGGATAAGGCCGAGCGGCGTCGTCATCTGGAGTGAGCCTAGCCCGGGATGGTTAAGAAAGTCCAGCGCCTAGTCGCCGAACAGATTGTCGATCGGGCTGCGCGGCAGAAACCACAGCAATGCGACCAGCACTGCGCAGCCGACCCCGAACCACGGCGACACGAACGTGAGGGGCGCACCGGCGAGGTAGATCGCCGTTGCGACGACGCCCTTGCGCGTGGTCTGACGATGATAAGTCTCGGCGGCGGCGGTTTTGGCGCCTGTGTCCCGGATGACGTATTGCAGCGGAATGTAGGATAACGCGGGGAACATCATTGTCGCGACGTAGAGCAAAGTCGCGTCGCGGCTGAAATGCATGTTGCCGAGATAGGCGGTCGAGAACGGGATCAGCGATAGCGAAAACAGCAGGAACAGGTTGAACCACACGAGAGCGTTGGTGACGCGGCGCGCGTGGCTGAACAGTCGATGGTGGTTGACCCAATAGATGCCGACATACGCAAAGCTGAGCGTGTACGCGACGAAGGTCGGCCAAAGCCGCCACAGATGTTCAACGCCGGGCTCCTCTGGCGGGCGCAGTTCGAGCACCATGATGGTGATGATGATCGCAAGGACGCCGTCCGAAAAGGCCTCGATCCGGCCGACGCCGGGCTGGCCATCCGTGCCGTCGCTCCCTGCGCCTCGAACCCGGCGTTGATTGTCAGGTCGACGCGATCGGAGACGAGCGGGATGCCATTGGTCAGCCCGAAATCGCTGCGCTTGATCGTCGTGCTCGCGGCGAACCCGAAGGCGAGTTTCTTGTCGCCCCAGAACTCGTTACCCGCGCCAATGAAGCGCGCCTTGAGCACCACCGGCTTGGTCACGCCGTGAAGCGTAAGGTTGCCGGTGATCGTCGCGTTGGTCCCGGCGACGGCGACCTTGGTCGACACGAAGGTCGCGGCGGGGAATTTGGCGGCGTCGAAGAAATCGGCCTTTTGCAACGCTGCATCGAGTTCGGGCGAGGTTGTCCGCACCTTGTCGATCGGGATTGTCACCTCGACTTTCGCAGTCGCGGGCGTCTTGGGGTCGAGCGTCACGGTGCCGGTAGGGTTGGCGAACATGCCGTTGAATTCGGTGAAGCCCAGGCGATTGACGGTAAAAACGACTTGCGTGTGATCGGGATCGATCTTGTAGGTGCCTTTGATGACCCGCTGAGGGGCGAGCTTACCGGGCGCCTCAGTCGGTATCGTCATCTGCGCGACGACCGGCGCCGCGAGGGCGACTGCGGTCAGAAAGGCGAGGGGAGCAAAGCGACGCATCATCCATCTCCTGTGGATCGTTACGCCGCCAGCTTAGCGCCGCCAAACCCGTTCGTCATGCTGGCTTGATCCGGCATCCCGCTTCTTGCGCGGCGGTAGAAGCGGGCCCGGCTCAAGGCCGCGGTGACGGAGATCAGTTGCGTTCCTTGTCGACCAGCTTGTTCGCGCCGATCCACGGCATCATTGCGCGCAACTCGGCGCCGACCTTCTCGATCGGGTGCGCGGCAGCCGCCTTGCGTGCAGCCTTCAGTTCGGGCTGGCCCGCGCGGTTGTCGAGGACGAAGTTCTTGACGAACCGCCCCGACTGGATGTCGGCGAGCACCCGCTTCATCTCGGCCTTGGTTTCGTCGGTGATGATCCTTGGGCCGGTGGTGATGTCGCCATATTCGGCGGTGTTGCTGATCGAATAGCGCATATTGGCGATGCCGCCTTCGTAGAGCAGATCGACGATCAGCTTGGTTTCGTGGAGGCACTCGAAATAGGCCATCTCCGGCGCGTAGCCCGCTTCGGTCAGCGTCTCGAACCCGGCCTGGATCAAGTGAGTGATGCCGCCGCACAGCACCGCCTGCTCCCCGAACAGGTCCGTCTCGCATTCCTCGCGGAAGTTGGTCTCGATGATCCCGCTGCGCCCGCCGCCGACGCCCGAGGCATAAGCGAGCGCGACGTCATGCGCGTTGCCGCTTGCGTCCTGGTGCACCGCGATCAGGCACGGCACGCCGCCTCCCTTGACATATTCGCTGCGGACGGTGTGGCCGGGGCCCTTGGGCGCGATCATGATGACGTCGATGTCGGCTGGGGGCTCGATCAACCCGAAATGGACGTTGAGGCCGTGCGCGAACGCGATCGCGCTGCCCGGCTTCAAGTTGCCCTTCAGGTCGTTTTCCCAGATCGCCGCCTGATGCTCGTCTGGGGCGAGGATCATCAGGATATCGGCCCATTGCGCCGCTTCCTTGTTCGACAGGACCTTGAAGCCGGCCGCCTCCGCCTTCTTCGCGGTCTCCGACCCCTCGCGCAACGCAATGGCGATCTCCTTGACCCCGCTGTCACGTAGATTCTGGGCGTGGGCGTGCCCTTGCGAGCCGTATCCGACGATCGCGATCTTCTTGTTGGTGATCAGGTTCAGATCGGCGTCGCGATCGTAATAGACACGCATTGGTAGCTCCCTTGCAATGAGTGTCCCCGCGAAGGCGGGGACCCAGTCTTTGTCTTTGGTCTGGGCTCCCGCCTTCGCGGGAGCACGGGATCGGATAGGCTTCTACGCCGCCTCTTTCCCCCGCGAAATGGCGACGATGCCGGTGCGCGCGACCTCGATCAGGCCGACCTCGCGCATCAGCTCGACGAACTTGTCGATCTTCTCGGTCCCGCCGGTGACTTCGAACACGAAGCTCGACGTCGTCGCGTCGACCACGCGCGCGCGATAGACGTCGGCGAGCCGAAGCGCTTCGATCCGATGATCGCCCGTGCCACACACCTTCACCAGCGCCAGTTCGCGCTCGACATGATCGCCCTCGGTGGTCAGGTCATGGACCTTGTGCACCGGCACCAGCCGGTCGAGCTGCGCCACGATCTGTTCGAGCACGTGCGGGCTCGCCGAGGTGACGATGGTGATCCGGCTGACCGCCTTGTCCTCGGTGATCTCGCTCACCGTGAGGCTCTCGATATTATAGCCGCGCGCGGTGAACAGCCCGGCGATTCGCGCCAGGATGCCCGGCTCGTTGTCGACGATCACCGCCAGCGTGTGGCGCTCGATGGCTTCTTCCTTGATATGCATGGAGTCAGGAAATCCGTTCGTGTCGCGCGAAGTCGAGACACGGTGGCACGGGAACACGCTTCTCGACAGCGCTCGAAGCGAACGGGAATAGGGCGTCCATCACACCAGCGCCTTCGCTTCGTCGTCCATGGTGCCGGAGACTTCGTTGGCCTGGAGGATCATCTCGGTGTGCGCCGCTCCGCTCGGGATCATCGGGAAGCAATTGGCGAGCTTGGCGACGCGGCAATCAACGATCACCGGGCCGTCATAGGCCAGCATGTCGGCGATGCCGGCATCGAGCTGATCGCGCGTTTCGATCCGGATGCCCTTCCAGCCATAGGCTTCGCCCAGCTTCACGAAGTCGGGCAGGGAATCGCTGTAACTCTCTGAATAGCGGCTTTCATAGGTCAGCTCCTGCCACTGGCGGACCATCCCCATATATTCGTTGTTGAGGATGAAGACCTTGACCGGCAGGCGGTATTGCGTCGCCGTCGCCAGTTCCTGGATATTCATCTGGATCGACGCTTCGCCGGCAATGTCGATGACCAGCGCCTTGGGATTGCCAAGCTGCGCGCCGATGGCCGCGGGCAAGCCATAGCCCATCGTGCCGAGCCCGCCCGAGGTCAGCCACTTGTTCGGCCCCTCGAATCCGAAATGCTGCGCCGCCCACATCTGGTGTTGGCCGACTTCGGTCGTGATGATCGGCGATTGTTTGTGCGTCGCCTCCCACAAGGCGCGGATTGCGCGTTGCGGCATGATCGCTTTGGGGTCACTCTCCGGGAAGTCGAGCGACTTCACCGCGCGCCAGCCGTGGATGCGCCGCCACCATTCAGCGGTGTCGGGCTTGGGGTGCTGGCGCGCCTTCCAGATGCGGACCATGTCCTCCAGCGCATGGCCGACATCGGCGACCACCGCGACATCGATCCGCACCGTCTTGTTGATGCTGGAGCGGTCGATATCGACATGCACCTTGCGCGCGTTCGGAGCGAAGGCGTCGAGCCGGCCGGTGACGCGGTCGTCGAACCGCGCGCCGAGCGCCACGATCAGATCGGCCTGGTTCATCGCCCAATTGGCTTCGTAGGCGCCGTGCATGCCGAGCATGCCGAGCCATTGCTTATCAGAGGCGGGGAACGCGCCGAGGCCCATCAGCGTCGAGGTGACCGGCGCGCCGGTGATCTTCGCCAACTCGCGCAGCAATTGCGACGCGCCGGGCCCCGAATTGATGATCCCGCCGCCGGTGTAGAGCACCGGCCGCTCCGCCGCTGCCAGCATGTCGACGACCTGTTCGATCAATGCCGGGTCGGCCTTGGCCTGTGGGCGATAGGTTTTGTGCTGGATCGGGCCGGGCCTGGTATATTTGGCCGTCGCGACCTGCACGTCCTTCGGAATGTCGACAACGACCGGACCGGGACGGCCCGATGTCGCGATATGGAATGCCTCGTGGATCGTCGCGCCAAGCTTGGCCGGGTCCTTCACGAGATAATTGTGCTTGGTGCAATGCCGCGTGATGCCGACGGTATCGGCCTCCTGAAATGCGTCCGTGCCGATCAAAGCGGTTGGAACCTGGCCGGTGATGACGACCATCG